>JBFZES010000284.1:0-4958 GCA_041306725.1 Spirochaetaceae bacterium
CTGGAATGGAAGCACAAGGCCCGGCGTTAGGAAAGCTTTATGCGTTGGTGCTATGTGATACCGGCACTTTTAGGCTCCCCCTCGCCGCAAACAGGGATATGAGGAGCCCGAGCCCCAGCGCTACGAGCAGCGCGGCGGAGAGAAAGCCGGCGCGGTAGGCGGCCGCCTGGCCTGACCCGCGGCGGATGAGGCCGTCTATGAGGGGGCCCGTCACGAAGCTTGCGGATACGCCCCAGCTAAGGAAGAAGGTGGCGTTATAGGCCGCGAACCAGCGCCCCCGCCTATCGGGAGGTATGAGCGAAGCGGCGAAGGCGTACGAAGATGCCCCAATGCTCGCGTCTGCCGCTCCTTTGAAGGCAGCCGCCGGGTATATCCAGGCCAGGCTCGGCGCGGCCGCATGGAAGACGAGCGATAGGAAGCCCGAGAGGGCTCCCGCGATCAGGAGCTTCTTGACTCCCATCCGGCTGCCCAGGATACCGGCCAAGAGGCCGAATACGATAATCGCGACGGATTCGACATTGCTGGCCAGGGCGATAAGCGTCGGGGCGGCGGCGAAGCCGTCGGGCAGGTCCATGAATTGCCCGCGAAACGCTCCGACGGAGTTGACGCCGGAGTTGATAAGCAGCATGGCCGCTAGAAAAATAACGAATAGCCTGAGTTGGCCGGGCTTGAGTCCGGATCCGTCGCTATTGCCCGCCTTAAGCCCCGCGGCCATGGATGAAGCCCTGCCTGACGGCGCATTCTTCGCTCCCCCTTCGGGCATGAAGAGCAGCGGGATTACCGATATGAACATGACGCCGGCGGCTGCGAAGAAGATGGCGCCCGATCGGAAGCCCCAGCCCGGGTACATGAGCCTTAGCCCGTCGTATAGCAGGCCGCCGAGCACGGCGCCCAGTATGCGCCCTACGCCCCCTATGGCCGCCAAGCGACCCTGTATGGCGTTACGCTCCCGCGGCCCGTATACGTCCGCTATGTATGCGCTCCAGCCAATATTGGACATGGACCAGAATATCTCGATGACGCTCAGGGACGCTATGATCACCCAGCCGGCCTGCCTGCCGTCCGGCATGCGGGCATGCAGGAACCACATGGCCAGGTGGCCGATTCCCGCCAGGATCTCTCCGCCGACTATGAGACTGCGGCGCTTCTGCAGGCGGTCGGTAAGCCTGCCCCATACGAGGGTCTGGAACAGCACGTTGAGCACCATGGGTATGGTCTCGAAGAGCGTAGTCTCGGTAACCGACAGGCCCAGGTTGGCCCTGAGGTATACCGCCAGGAAGGTATAAAAGACGCCCCTCCTGAACATGGCCAGGGCCTGGAAGGAGGAGAGGCCGAGGAAAATGGTCCTAGTAGGGCGAATGGGCGATGCGGGGCTGAGCTGGGCTCGGCTTTGGTCCACGGGGGCTCCTTGGAAAAGTAGCCAGGGCAGGGTAGCCAGATTCCTCGGCTATGGCAAGGCTATGCCTGGGCGTTCAGGACCCGGGGCCGAGCGTTGATTCCCTCGCCATAAGCACCGGTTCCGGGGGAAGCGAGAAGCGGGCCTCAGGCTCTTCGCCGCTGAGCAGGCCGTTGATGAGGGCTACCGCCCGCTCTCCAAGAGGGGTTGCGTCGAGCTGTATGGAGCTTAAGGATGGCTGGAACAAAGCGCTGTGCGGCAAGTCGTCAGTCCCTATAAGCGCTATATCCTGGGGCACCCTAACGCCATGGTTGCGCAAGCGCGCCATGAGCGGATACGCGTAGTCGTCGCTATAGGTATATATGCCGGTCGGGCGCTCTTTGTTCCGCAGCAGGGTCTGCGCGAAGCGCTCGGCGTACTCAGGGGTCGGGCGAATATTCTCCGCCGGCCAGTCCAGTACTTGCAGGGAGGCTTCTTTATATTCGGCGATGGCCTGCCGGGCGCCGGCCAGGCGCAGACTGAAGGCTCTGGCCTGCACCGGATCGGATGGGCGTATGATGCCGAGCCTGTTATGGCCCCGCGCAAGAAGGTGTTGAGCCGCCAGAAAGCCCACCGGCTTGGCGGGTATGTAGAGCGTGGCGTACTCGTCGTGCGGCTCGATATCGAGGACAAGGATATGCTTGATGCCCTTGTCCCTCGCCAGCTGAATTTCCCGCTCGCTTATATCCATAAGGCTGCAAAAAAGCCCGCGCGGGCGGCGGGCCACGAGCATGTTGAAGGCCTCGAGCATACGAGCGGGGTCGCGGTAGGAATTGAAGGAATATTGGGTAGCCACGCAGTCCTGGGTCAGGCCCCGCTCATGTATGGTGCCGAGTATGTCGTTTATGCGGGGCGTGTAGGGGGCCGGGAAAAACATGCAGAACTCGTTACTGAAGCCCCTGCGCAAAGCCTGGGCTGACTGATGGGGGACGTAGCGCAGTTCCTCCGCCGCCTCGACGATGCGCCGGCGCTTGTCGGCGCTAACGTGGGCTATGCCGGTATTATTGAGGACGTAGGAGACTTGTGTACGCGAAACGCCGGCAAGGCGCGCTACGTCCGCGCTGGTGGGGCGACGGCGGGCGCCGGTTTCCGGGATCGCTGCGCTACGTTCAGGCATTATTCATCTCCCTTGACGGCATTCTTCACTCCTGATATGCTTTAGTCAAGCAAGTGACACGTGTCACAGACAATAGACCTTCGCAAGGAGCTCCTAATGAACAAAAGCTTGGTAGCGCTGATATCCTTATTGACCCTGGGAGCCATAGGCGGCTTGGCTGCCGATGATACCCTGCTGGCGCAGGCTGCGCCGAGCCCGGCGGGCCGTATCCTGCCCGCGGGCGCAAAAGCCAGCGTCGATACGGGCTGGGTACTGAAAAAGTACCTTGACCTTCCCTACGCCGCGCAGTCGGCTGCCCAGAAGCTGGACCTATATATTCCGAACGAGGGCTCCGGCCCCTTTCCGCTGATCATCGAGATCCATGGGGGCGGTTTCATCAGCGGCTCCAAGTCCAGCCAGATCAGTCCCATGCTCGAGGCGGTAAAAAAGGGTTACGCCCTTGCCTCCATTAATTATCGCTTGAGCGCCGAGGCTATTTGGCCGGCCCAGATCTATGACGTAAAGGCCGCGATACGCTTCCTGCGAGCAAACGCGGCCCGCTATGGACTCGATCCCGAGCGCTTCGCCACGTGGGGCGCGTCCGCGGGCGGCAGCCTATCGGCCTTAGCGGGCGTGTCAGGGGGCGTATCGTCGCTCACCGACCCCGCGCTCGGCAACGCGGGGGTATCGGATCGCGTGCAGGCCGCGGTGGACTGGTTCGGCCCCATTTACTTCTCGACCATGGACGCGGAATTCGCCGCGCTCGGCACGAGCGGCGCGATGGGGCTGACCAATGCCTCCACTTCCGCAGAGTCTAAGTATCTGGGCAAGGTGATAGGCACGCCCGAGGCTCAGCCCCTAGTGGAAGCCGCCAGCCCGCGCAGCTATATAAGCGCGGACGATCCGCCCTTCTTCATTCAGCACGGAACGGCTGACAGGAATATTCCTATCACCCAGTCCATCGATTTTGCCCGCGCGCTCGCAAAAGCCCTGGGCGCGAACAAAGTCGTGTACGAAGCCCTTGAAGGCGCGGGCCACGGCGGCAGCCAATTCGAGACCGCGCAGAACGTGGCTAAGGTCATCGCGTTTTTGGACGGCGCTTTGCGCTGATTATCGGGACGGGTGCGGCCTCATCCGCGGCTTCATGATGGGCATGAACCGGGCAGGATGAGGCTAGCTGATGGCCGAGATAGCCATAGGCCGGAGCCTTAAGCGCTCGCTGCTTTTTTGTAGATGGCTATGTACTTTGCCGAAGCGCGACCCTTGCTTACGGGTCAGGCCAATGCCTTCCTTGAAGCCCCTGTCAGTTCAAGGTACCCCCGGGGCCGCTTATGTCCTTCACGCCTAAGGCGCGGTAGAGCCGGAACGCGGCGCTCACCGAGAGCGTGGCTTGGCCATGCTCGAAATTCCATACCGTGTTGGGATGGACCCGCGCGGAGGCCGCGAGTGTTCGCAGGCTAAAGCCCGCTTCCAGCCGGCGCGCGCGGAAGCTGGCGCTGTGTACGGCTATGGCGCCCGGTTTCCATACGAGCTCAGGGAAATCATTGAGGGGAGCGTGGCCTAGGGCGCCGGGCTCAGGGATGAAGGAATGCTCGCCTAACCGTATCCGCGGACAGCCTAAAGCCAGGCACAGGAGGCCTACCGAGAATATGGAAGCCTCGCATAAGCCCCGCTCGATGTTGGAGATCGTATTGATATGCAATCGCGTAGCGTCCGCCAGGTCCGCCTGCGTTATTCCGGCTTCCTCTCGTAACGAGGCGAAGGCGGCGCCTAGGCGCATGAGGGGTTCATGGTTTTTTCCGGTGATCGATGGCATACTATACCTCGGCAGCCGACGCCGTGATCGCGTTGAGCGGCGTCGAGGCGATTATAGCACGGAGGAGCGCTTAAGCATAAAAAGATTATGTGCGCCATTAGTTATAGATCTATCCTCTATATACCTCTTTCTTTATACTGCGATGTATGATCGCTAGCCCGACTAATCCCCTTCGCCGTCTCTCCGCATGCGCCGTTCTTTTTGGTACGGCACTGCTGTTCTTGCTTCCCAGGCCGGCCGATGCTCAGGAACGCCCCGTCGTTCAGGTAGTCTTCTCGTCCGCCCAAGCGGACGCGATGCTCGAGGATGTGCTTTACCTGGCCCTGGGCATAGAGCTGGCTAACGCCGGGTATTCGACTACGAGGAGCTCGCAGGCCGCGCTCTATGTCCTTAAAGCGCAGTACGATGCCCATGAGGGCGGGGCTGCCATTACCTTGGCGCTGACGGAAACCCGCGGCATTGAGACTGTCCTTGCCAGCTACGACTTTATCCTCGCCTTAGACTCGTCCTTTGACATTATGGTGGCCGAAGCCGTTCAGCGCACGCTGGCTATAGCTGCGCTAGAGCCTGTTTCCGGAGAGCTTAGTAGCCCGGAGATAGGCGGGCTTTTC
>JBFZES010000285.1:0-8019 GCA_041306725.1 Spirochaetaceae bacterium
CGGCTCGTCGTCGACCAGGACGAAGCTATAAAGGCTGTTCTGCATCCTGGGGATTGTAACCCGGAAAAGCCCGGCGGTGAACGTTAATCGCGCGAAAATGCCGGCTAGGCCTCCGGCGCCAGGCCGGGAACGTTGAAGGCCTCGGGTATCCTCGTGGGCCTGCCCTTGGCGTCCACGAAGGCCCAGGACACGAGGGCCTGGGCCACCAGGGCATCGCCGAGGAGTATACGCTGTTCCATAGTGCCCGAAACGGCGCCTCTCTTGGTAGCCCGCGATTCTATGCTAAGCCGGTCGTCGAGCACGGCGGGCCGCTTGAAGTCTATTTCCACCCGGGTAACGTAGAGCCCGTAGCCCTCCGCCATGCAGAGCGCGTAGTCGAAGCCTATGGCCTTGAGGTATTCGTGCCGCGCATATTCAAGGTAATTGAGGTAGTTGGCGTTGTTCACGTGTCCGTAGGCGTCGCATTCGTAGCTGCGTACGGTAAGGGTCGCGCTGTGTAGCATGGCAGGCAGTATAGAACCCAAGCCTTAGCCCCGGCAAGTGCGGCAGGCCGATTATTTCATTGACCAATAGCGCGGGCCGATTCTACAATAGCCTACCGAAGCCGCGCCGATAGAGGCAGGCCCCATGCCAACTATAGGAAATGAGGTCACGCATGGCGATGATACCCTACGCGCTCTTAGCACTGCTCTTCCCGGCTTTCGTCCAGATACTGCGGGACAAGGTAAAAGCGCTGTCCTTCTTGAACCCCCTCCTGGCCTCCTACGCCATGGGCATAGCCCTGGGCAATACCCTCCTCCGTGGCCAACAGGCGTTTAGCGCCTTTGACCTGATGGCCACCCTCAGCGTGGCCCTGTCCATACCGCTCATGCTCTTTACCCTGGACCTGCGCTCCTGGGGCAAGGCCACCGGCAAGGTCATGCTCGGCATGGCGCTGGCCTCGGTATCGGTCGTATTGGCGGTAAGCCTTGGCGCGCCCCTCTTCGCCGCCGCCCTGCCCTCCTACCCCGAGCTGGCCGGCCTCATGGTAGGCGTATATACGGGCGGCACGCCGAATCTAGCCGCGCTCCGCATAGCGCTTAACGTGGATAAAGACCTGTACCTGGCGGTGCACGCGGCCGACGTGGCCCTAGGCGCGCTGTACATACTGTTTTTCATCACCGCCGCCAAGCGCGTATTCGGCTGGTTCCTGAAGGTACCTCAGCTTCCCGCCGAGGATGCGGCGCCGGAAGCGCATCCGGGCCACGAACTGTATGATTCGGTCCTGCATAAGCGCTTTCCCTTCATCGGCGCCGTGCTCAAGGCCGCGCCCAAGCTTGCCCTGGCGCGGAACTTGGCGCTCTGCCTCCTTTCAATAGCCGGAGCCTTCGGCCTGAGCCTCCTCTTCCCCAGCGATTTGCAGACCATGGCCGTCATATTGGGCATAACCACCCTGGCCATAGCCTTAAGCCTGATCAAGCCCGTGCGGGAAACCCGGGGCAGCTTCGCGCTAGGCGAGTACTTTATCCTGGTATTCAGCTTTTCCGCCGGCGCCATGGGGGACCTGCGGCGCATACTGGGGGCGAGCCCCCTGGTCTTCCTCATGGTCGCCTATGTGCTCATAGCATCCATGGCTCTGCACATCATTTTATCCAGGCTGTTCAAGCTGGATAGGAACACGGTGATGATATCCTCGACGGCCGCCATATGCTCGCCGCCCTTCGTGGGCCTCGTGGCAGGCGTATTGGGCGACCGCAGGCTCATCGCGCCCGGCATTACCGCGGGCATAGTAGGCTACGCCATAGGCAATTACCTTGGCGTGCTCATGGCCAGGCTCCTGTCCCTTTTAGGCTGACGAGGCGCGTTCCCCATGGCAAAAAGCCTCGCCGACCGCAGTTCCGACCTTGCCTTCTTCCTCCTGCGCCCCGCCATCGAATCGTGGATGCGCGCCGTCGCCAAGCGCAGCGTATCCGTAGGCCCGGGGGTGGATTTCAAGCGGCGCGAGCCCTTCGTGCTCCTGGCCAACCACAGCTTCGCCATGGACGTCGTGCATGTGCCCCTGCCCTTTAGGATAACGCCGCAGATAGTGGCCAGCAGGGACATGTTCGTGAACCCCTTCGAGCGCTTCGTGCTCAGCTACGTGGCCCGCTGCATCATGGCCCCGAAGGGCGGCGGGGACCTGCGCACCGTAAAAGAGCTCATGCGGGCCGTGGCTGCCGGCTATCCGGTGCTCCTCTTCCCCGAGGGCGATATTTCCTTTTTCGGCCGCTCGGGGAAGCTGCCCAAGGCCGTGGCCATGCTCGTGCGTAAGCTGGGCCTGGACGTCATCACCTGCAGGGTAAGCGGAGGCTACCTTTCCGCGCCGCGCTGGGCAAAGGCGGCCCGCGGCAAGCGAGCCATAGGGCTGCGCTACGAGCTGGCTATTACCGCGGCGGAGGCCGCTGAGCTTTCCCTCGCCGAGCTGCACGAGCGCATAGCCTCCCGCCTTGAGCACGACGAGTACGCGGCCCAGCGCTCGCTCATGGCCGCGCATTTCTCGCCCAGGGGGGCCGAAGGCCTTGAGGACGTCCTCTACCTTTGCCCCGCCTGCCGCGCCGTGGCCAGCATGGCCGCTTCCGGCAACGAACTGTCCTGCCTGTCCTGCGGCGCGCAGGGAAGCCTGGACGAGTACGGCTTCCTGCGCGGCTGGGCCTATGACAGCCCGGCGGATTGGGACCGCTTTCAAAAAGGCCTGTCCGCGGACCTGCGCCGCGCGGCCTTCACCTCATCGGGAATTCTCTACGTAAACGACTACCGCGCGCTTAAGCAGACGAAGCTTGGCGCGGTACATGCCGAATACCGGGATTCAAAGCTCCGCCTCAAGGGAGCTCTTAATCGCGAATTCGCCGTCGAGGGGCTCGCCGACGTGTCGCTTACCATGCGCCGCAACCTCAATTTTAGCTGCGAAGGCGTGGATTACATCCTTAAGCTGGACAGGCTCGCCCTGGCTTTCCTGCGCGCCTGCCAGGACAGGTACTAAGGACAGGCCATGGTGTACTATACCGACGGGCGGCAGGAGCCCATGATGGATCGCGCGGGCCTGCGCCGCCTGGCCGGCCTCATAAGCGACGCCTTCATGGAGCACGATAACTGGAAGAGGGTCGTGCCAGAGCCGGCGCGGCGCAAAAGGGCTCTCTACGCGCTCTTTTACTTCATGGCCTCGGTGATAAACCGCTATGGCCATATCGTAGTAAGCGTGGAAGGCGGCCGCCTGGTAGGCTATACCAGCTTCATGGAAAGCGCGGATGAAAAGCAGGTTTCCTTCTTTCGCGTGCTCCGCTGCGGAGCGCTGCCCCAGGCTCTGGCGTTTCTGTTTACGCTTAAGGGCCGGGAGCTGGCCTCCATGCGCGCCTTCAGCTCGTCCATAGACGAGTATCACGGCAGGGTACGCATCGATCCGCGGGGCCTGCACCTCTACACCACCGCGGTAGAGCCCGCTTTTAAAGGCCTGGGCATCATGAAGCGCAGCTTCGCCTATGCCGAAGAGCGCTTTAAGGCGGCGGGCTTCAGCTCGTATATGCTGGAAACCACCGACCCCGCCAACTTGCCCGTATACGAGCGCTTCGGCCTTACGCTCACGGCCGAAATGACCATGCCCGGCACGGATCGAAGCGTATGGTTCTTTACTAAAGCCCTGTCGTAAGCGCGGGCCGCCCCGCCAGGCCTGGCGGACCTCGGTTCAGTGCCTCAGCCCGGGGCCGGTATATATCTGCCGCGGGCGCACCAGGCGCTGCTCAGGGTCGGTGAGCATCTCTAGCCAGTGGGCCACCCAGCCGCAGGTGCGGGGTATGGCGAAGAGCACCGTGAACATGCTGGCCGGCAACCTCATAGCGCGGTAGATAAGGCCCGAGTAGAAGTCCACGTTGGGATAGAGCTTGCGGGATATGAAGTACTCGTCGCGCAGGGCTATGCGCTCCAATTCGAGGGCCACGTCCAGCAGGGGATTCCCGCCGGTCACCTGGAATACCTCGTCGGCGATCTTCTTGATGATGCGGCAGCGCGGGTCGTAGTTCTTATATACCCTATGGCCGAAACCCATGAGGCGGCCATCCCCCTTCTTCACGCGCTCCACGAAGGCGGCCACGTTTTCGGGTCGGCCTATCTGCTCAAGCATTTGGAGCACCGCCTCGTTGGCCGCGCCATGCAGCGGGCCATAGAGCGCGGCCGCCGCGCCCGCCAGGGCCGAGTAGGGGTCTGCCTGGCTTGAGCCTATGGCCCGCATAGTGTTGGTGCTGCAGTTCTGCTCGTGGTCGGCGTGGAGCAAAAACAGTATGTTCAAGGCGCGCACCAGCACCGGGTTGGGCAGGTAATTGACCTCGGTCATGCGGAACATCATGCGCAGGAAGTTGCCGATGAAGTCCAAGCTCTCATCGGGATAGTTGATGGGCCAGCCCATGTTGTGCCGGTAGGTAAAGGCTCCTATGGTAGCTACCTTGCCCACCAAACGCTCCACCTGGAGGCGGCGGTTGGCGGGGTCGGTGACATTGCGCGAATCCGGGTATAGGGTGGCCAAGGAGGCTACCGAGCTTATGAACACGCTCATGGGGTGCGCGTTGTAGCGGAAGGTCTCTATGAGCTTCTGTATATTGGTATGGAGCATGGCATGGCGATTCACGCCCTCGGACCACTCGGCCAGCTGTGACTGGTCGGGAAGCTGGCCAAAGATCACGAGGTAGGCGGTTTCCAGGTAGTCTGCCCGCTCGGCCAGGTCCTCTATGGGGTAGCCGCGGTAGCGGAGTATGCCCTGTTCGCCGTCCACGTAGGTGATGGCGCTTTTTACCGCGGCGGTATTGGCCAGCCCCGGGTCGTAGCCCATGAGGCCGAAGTCCTCCGGGCCGGTACGTATATTCCGTAGCTCGCTGATCTTTATGGTGCCCGCTTCTATGGGGAGCTCGTAGCTCAAGCCGGTGCGGTTGTCCAGTATGCTCAGGGTATCTTTGCTCATGGCGTATCCTTTACTGCCAGGCCGCGCTTCAGCCAAGGCCCGCTATGAGGGCCTTAGTCAGGCTTTCGGTGTCCCCGCCGCCGCCTAAGTCGGGAGTGAGGACGGCCTTGTCCCGTATGACGGCTTCCACGGACGCCCTGATGGCCTTGGCCGCCCCCTGTTCGCCCAGGTGATCGAGCATCATGGCGGCGCTCAGGGTAAGGGCTATGGGATTGGCCAGGCCTTTGCCCGCTATATCGGGTGCGCTGCCGTGCACCGCCTCGAAGATGGCGCAGTCCGCGCCTATATTGGCGCTCGGAACCAGGCCAAGGCCGCCTATGAGCCCGGCCCCTAGGTCTGAGAGTATGTCGCCGTACAGGTTCTCGGTAACGATGACGTCGTAAGCCTCGGGCCGCATGACCAGCTGCATGCACATATTGTCCACGATCACCTCGGTGGCCTTGATTTCGGGATACGAGGAGGCCACCGCCCGGAAGGCTTCCAGGAATAGGCCGTCGGCCAGCTTCATGATGTTGGCCTTGTGCACGGCCGTCACGGTCTTGCGGCCGTTCGCCCTGGCAAAGTCGAAGGCAGCCTTGGCTATCAGGGTGCTCGCTCCGCGGGTGATCACCTTGATGGCGTGGACTTCGTCCTCGGATATCTTTATCTCGCGCCCGGCATAGAGGTCCTCGGTATTTTCCCTGAAAATGACGAAGTCTATGGCCGGCTTTTGAGAGCCCAGGCTGCGTATAGGCCTGATATTGGCAAAGAGGCCGTATTTCTGGCGGAGGGCCACGTTGACGCTCTTAAAGCCCGTGCCTATGGGCGTGGTTATTGGGCCTTTCAGGGCCACGCCATGGGCGGCTATAGCCTGGTAGGTGGATTCGGCCACCAGCTCCCCGGTCCTTGCAAGGAGCTGGGCTCCTGCGTCCGCCATGATCCAGCGTATGCCTACGCCCGTGGCCTCGACTATACGCCGGGCGGCAGCGCTTACTTCCGGCCCTATACCGTCTCCGGGTATCTGTACTACCGTGTGCATCAGCGCGCTCCTCTCAAGTTTAACAGTCCGCCGGCCAGGAGTATGAGCCGCTGGCGGGGCGATAGCTCAAGCCTGCATTCGACTATCCTGCCGCCTATGGCCAGCAGCGGATTCCTGCCCGCCTCTATGGCCTTGCGCAAATCGCTGGCGTCTATGGCTTCATCCCTCTCGAGGGCCTCATAGTCGTTCGGCTGTACGAAGATCAGCGGCGCTATGCCGAAATTGACCAGGTTGGCCGCGTGTATGCGCTCAAAGGACTTGGCGAGCACGGCCTTCACGCCAAGGTACATGGGGCAGATCGCGGCGTGCTCGCGGCTCGAGCCCTGGCCGTAGGACTCGCCGGCCACCACGACGGCATGCAGGCCTGAGTCGCGCAGGCCCGCGCAGCGCGCGGAAAAGCCCGGATCGAGGCCCTCAAAAACGAACGCCGCGTAGGCCGCTATGTTGGACCGGTACTTGAGCCTAGCGCCGGCGGGCATGATGTGGTCCGTGCTTATCTTGTCGCCGGCCTTTATGGCAACGACGCCGCGCAGGCTTTCCGGGAAGGGTTGGGTTCGCGGCGGCTCGCCAATATTGGGCCCGCGTTGCACGGGGGCGGCGGGCGCGGAATCGGGGAATATGAACAGGCCGTCGTCCTGTTCGTAGCGCTCTGGCTCGGCTATGGCGGGGCGCGCGGCCGAGGCCAGGCCGGCGTCGCTTAGGTCTGGGGCGCGGCCCGTTAAGGCGGCAAGGGCCGCCACCTCGGGGCTTACCAGGTACACCTGGGCATCACCGGTGCCGCTGCGGCCCTCGAAGTTGCGGTTGGAGGTCCTGAACGACACGGCCTTGCTGCCCGGCGAAAAGCCGTTGCCTATGCAGAAGCCGCAGGCGCTTTCGAGTATGCGCGCTCCTGAGTCTATGAGGCTCGCAAGGGAGCCGTCCTTGGCCAAGGCGCGCAACACCTGCCGCGATCCGGGCGCAATGCCAAGGGACACCCCGGGGTGCACGGTCTTTTCGCGCAGTATGGCGGCGACGGCGCGCATATCCTGTAGGGACGAGTTGGTGCAGGAGCCTATGCATACCTGGTCTACCTTGAGGCCCTGTAGTTCGCGCAGGCTCCGTATATTCCCGGGGCTATGGGGGCAGGCGGCCAGAGGTTCCAGTTCGCCAAGGTCCAGCTCGATGACACGGTCATACTCAGCGTCGGCCTCGGCCTCAAGGGCCGTCCAATCATGCTCGCGGCCCTGGGCGGCCAGGAAACGCCTGGTGCGTTCATCGGAAGGAAACACGGAGCTCGTCACCCCGAGCTCGGCGCCCATATTCGCTATGGTGGCCCGCTCGGGCACCGACAGGCTGGCCACGCCAGGCCCGCCGTACTCGATTATGGTTCCCACATTGCCCTTGGTGCCCAAGATGGACAGCATCCGCAGCGCTAGGTCCTTGGCGCTTGCCCAGCCTCCAAGCCTGCCCGTCAGGCGGACGAGGGTAAGCGTGGGAGCCGGCAGGAAGAAAGCCCCGCCGCCCATGGCCACGGCAACGTCAAGGCCGCCCGCGCCTATGGCCAGTTGCCCTAAGCCGCCCCCCATGGGGGTATGGCTATCGCTGCCAAGCAGGGTGCTACCCGGCTTGCCGAAGCGCTCCAGATGCACCTGATGGCATATGCCGTTGCCGGCCCTTGAATAGACTATGCCGAAACGCGCGGCCACGGATTGCAGGTAGGCGTGGTCATCGGCGTTCTCGAAGCCCATCTGCGCCGTATTGTGATCCACATACGACACGGACAGTTCCGTGGCTACCCTGGCTATGCCCATGGACTCGAACTGCAGGTAGGCCATCGTGCCGGTCGCGTCCTGCGTCAGGGTCTGGTCTATGCGTATGCCCAGCTCGTCAGGCGGAAGCATGCTTCCTTCCATCAGATGCGACTGAAGTATCTGGCTGACTATGCCGCGGCCCATGGCGCACTCCTACGCCCATGCCATTACTATATGTAGAATCATGGCTAGGCGCCGGCAGTATATATACCACAGAACAAAATGGCAAGGACTGCGTTAAGCCGTCT
>JBFZES010000286.1:0-13877 GCA_041306725.1 Spirochaetaceae bacterium
AACTCGGCGCTCTGCCCGACGTTTCGCGCGCCGCCGCGCTTTTGGCCCTGGCCCGTGCGCTCTGCAGGTCTGTGGCAGCCGTCCCTTCGCCGCGGTCTTCAGCGAAGCATGCCCGCGACGCTGCCATCCTGGCTACGGCCGCCCAAAGCTGCGACCTCCTGGTAACGCAGGATAGCGGCCTCCGCGAACGGGCCACGCAAAGCGGCGTCAAGGCGCTGTCCTTTGAGGAATTTTCCGCTCTGCTGCGCCTGGGCTGAAGAGGGCTAACGAGGGCCACCGGGCGATCCGCGCCAGGGCAGGTCCCTACGCGTCGGGATCCGCGGCCTCCGCGGCCTCCGCGGCACCGGTAGGCACGGCATAGCGGCAATGCTCCCCCGGAAAGCTTATGAGTCTGCCGCCGTTCTTCTCTATGACGCGGCGGCTGGGAAGGTTGGCTTCGTCGCAGGTGATGAGTGCTTCGGTGACGCCGAGTACCGCGGCGCGGCGCAGGCACAGGGCTAGCATGGCGGTAGCGTACCCTTGGCCGCGGCGGTCGGAGCGTATGCCGTAGCCAATATGGCCGCCGCGTTCGCGGAGGCGGTCGTTGAGATAGTAGCGTAGCTTGGCGTAGCCTATGGCCTCATCGCCGTCGAACAGCCAGAGGCTGGCCTGGGGGACGAAGCCGCCGGCCAAGTCCGGGGCGTCCCGTTGCCTGATAAGAGTATCGATGAACGAGGGATATTCTTCCCACGCTATGCCATATGCCGGGTTCCCGAAGCCGTTCTCCATGGCGCCTATGCGCTGCAGCATAGCATAGACGCGGCGATCGGCTTTATCGGCTTCCGACGCCTCGCGGAGATCAAGGCCGGGCCGGGGATAAGATTCCATGGACTTGGTATAGCACGGGCCGGGGTGGCTTTCAAGGTTGTGTGCTATACTGAGGCGTTGCGCCGTTTTGAAAAATGCGGAGGCTCCGTTGGCTGGGTTTCGCGTGCCGCATTAATCATGGATAAGGAGCTCTAGCATGAATATGGGATTCACCATCGCCATCCTTGGCGCGATACTCGCCGTCGCCCTATGGCGGCGATACGTAGAAAAACATTCGGCGAAGCCGAGCGAACGGGGAAACCGCGATGAAGGCGCCGAGGAACTCATGGACCTCAATGAACGTTTTCTGGCTGCCGCGGAGGGCAGGCCTTCGGTAGCGCTCGTGAGAAGCTACAATCCCGAGGATGTCATGGTTCTCCGCTCGCTTCTGGACAGCGCGGGCATAGCCAGCTACGTGCGCTTCCAGAACATGAATAGCCTCTATCCTAAGGTTGTCATGGGACGGAATAGCGACGTGCTCATAGACGTGTTCGCCGACGAGCTCGCGGAGGCCAAACTCATAGCCGAGGACTATATAGACAGGCTTAAGGCCGAGAGCCTCAATAGCCCGGCATCCAAGGCCTCGGCGCTGCGGAACGCCGCGGAAATGGCCATAGGCGGCATCATAGCGCCCAGCAGCGATACGCGGCTTTTGCCGGAGCTGCTCGTGCCGCGCGGCTGAAAGAGCGCCGCCCCTCCGCGAGGGCTCCCCTATTTCGTCGTAAAGCGCCCGCTCGCCTCGCGTATTTCCCGGGCCGTGTCGGCATTTTCCCTGGACAGGTCGGTGAGGCTATTGGCCGAGGAATCAATCTCCTGTATGCCAAGGGCTATCTCGTCGGCGGCCTGCCTGTTCTCAGCGGCAAGGCGGCGTACCGTATCCACGGTCTTGCCTATGGCCTTTGACCCAGAGCTTAGTGAAACGGACGCGCCGCCTAAATTCTGCTCGGTGGCGGCGAGCACGTCGAGCGCCTGGCTCGCCTCCCTGCCCTGAGAAGCCGCTTCGCCGAGCTCTTTGGATACGTCCGACAAGGCGCGGGTAAGCTCGTCCACGCCCTCGATGATCTCGCCCATGGCGTCGTTCGTCTTTTGCGTGATCCTTGAGGCTTCGTCTATGGCGCCGGCGGTTTCCGCTATGGCCACGCTTATGCCGTGGGCATTCTCGGCGGTGCTCTCCGAAAGCTTGCGTATCTCTTCCGCTACCACAGCGAAGCCCCTGCCGGCCTCTCCGGCGTGCGCCGCTTCTATGGCGGCGTTCATAGCCAGGAGCCGGGTCTGTTCCGCTATCGAGTCTATGATGCCCACGAGCTCAAGGGTGCGCTCCGCGCTCTGCTCCATGCTCTTCATGGCTACGCCCGCCCCTTCGGCGCGGTCTCGGCCGGCGGCGCTTACGTCTGACATGCGCGCGGCAAGGGCGCCTTGTTCCTGGGCCTTGGCTTCCATGCTGGACAGCTTGGCCTCCATGGCCCGTATGAGCATGCGGGTAGAGCCCAGCGCTTTCTCAAGCTCTCGCACCGAGGCGAGCACGGTGTCCGAGGCTATGCGCACGGAGTCCTGCGCCTGTTCCGCCTCGCCCGCCGAACCGTCGAGCAGTTCGGTTTGCCTGCGCATGGACGCTATGTTGGCGCTCATTTGGGTGATGGTGGCAGCGGTCTCGGCGGCCTGGCTCGCCAGGCTTTCGGAGGTCTTGGCGCTTTTTTCCGCCGTGCGGCTCACGTCCTCTATGATTTCGTTGAGCTTATCCACGAGGGTGCACAAGGATCCCTGTATGCCGCCTATCTCGCTCTTTGAGGTTACGTCTATGCATACGGCAAGATTGCCGCCCGCCACTATCTCCAGTATGTGCATGACCCCGGTTATTTCCTTGGTGATCGTGCGGGTGATGAGGTAGATGATGATTATGCCCGCGAGCAGCGCGATGAGCGCTACGCCGCCCGATAGCAGGAGGGTGCCCGATACGGTGGCGAGCGCTTCCTTCATGGGCAGATAGGAATAGATGGTCCAATCGAGGCCGTAGCCGTCTTTGAAGGGGCTTGCGCTTACGAAGTAATGTTCCCCGTCTACGTCGAATTCATGGTACCAGGTGCGCGACTGCCCCGCCGCCGCGAGGTCGGACGCCGCGCCGGTAACGTCTACGTCCGCCCATTCGCCGGAAGCAGCGCTCGTGGCATCCGCCGATACCCAGCCGGAAGCGGCCGCTATGATATGGTCGTCGCTTTCCAGCGCCGCTATGCGGCTTAAGGCGCCGTCCTTCTCCAGGGTTACTGGAGAGCCGCTAGAATGGGCTACGAGCATCCCGTTCTGGTCGACGAGGGCTGCTATGGCGCCTGAGCCCTTCACCGACTGCTGCAAGAGTTCATTCAGCGAGCCCAATACGAGGTCCGCTCCGAAGACGCCGCGCACGCCGCCGCTTGGCCACAGGAGCGGCGCATAGGGGGATATGACCAGGCCCTTGCTCACCGCGTCCACGTATATGTCCGTCCAGCCCGGCTGCCCGGAGTCCGCGGCGCCTCTATACCAGGGCCGTGTGGTAGCCGCGAAGTCTATTGAATCGGCGAGCGAACCCAGGCCGCCATCGGACTGCAGCGCGTAAAAATCCATTTTGCCAGCGGTGCTTTGATCCCTGATGCCCTGAATCCCCCCGTCGCCGCTTCTGCTCATATAGAGCGTATGGTCCCGCTCGTCCCCGTAAAAAAAGGTGCCTACCTCGGGTAAAATTCCGGCGAAGCTGTACATGAGCGGGGCCAGGCCCGCCGTGTCCTCCATGGGCACGGTACCGCTGGCGCCCAGTGCCTGAAGGCTATTCAATATGGTGTGGGTGCTGCCCATAAAGGCCTTCATGCGGGCGTCTATCTCGCCCGAAGTCTTCCAGGTAAGCGAAACCGCGAAGGTGCTGGCTACGGATTTTGACGACTGGAAGGAGGCGAAGCTAATCGCCGCTATGCCGAAGATGTAAATGGCCACTATGGGGAGTACCAGCATAATCCAGAGCGGGCGGAAACGCTTTTTTGTCGTAGAAGCCATGCGCTGCTCCTCTGCATCGTTCCAATTTATACATCGGGGGCGCTTTCTCGCGCCGCCTTAACCATTCTAGGATATTTCAATGCCGGGCGCCAGGATATAAACGCCCTAATTGCCTAGAGGACGTTAGCATCGTATACTGTCGGGGTTCGTCAATAAGCACTTCGAAGGAGCTCCCATGGCCGACCTGTCCGTACGCTATCTTGGATTAAAGCTTAAAAACCCTATAGTTGCCGCTTCGAGCGGTTTATGCTCCACTCCCGAAGGCGTAAAGCGCGCGTTTGACGCCGGCGTAGGCGCCGTCGTGCTCAAGTCGCTTTTCGAAGAGCAGCTTAAGGCGGAGCTGTCCTCCATAAGCCCGGACCAATTCGCGCATCCCGAGGCCGAGGCCTTCTTGGCGGGCATGGGCATGAATGAAGGCGCCGATGAATACTTGAAGCTCATCGCCGCCGCCAAGCAGGGCAAGGGCGGACCGGTCATCGCCAGCGTAAACTGCGTGGGGAGCGGCCTTTGGGCGGATTTCGCCAAACGCATAGCTTCGGCCGGCGCCGACGCTCTTGAACTGAACGTAGGCTACCTCCCCGACGACCCTTCTGAGGCGGGTTCCATAATCGAGGATCGCATAGTTGAGCTCGTCGGCGCGGTGAAATCCGCCGTAAGCCTGCCTATCGCGGTCAAGATAGGCGCTTCCTACACCAATCCGGGCAACCTCCTGCAGCGCGTGGGCAAGGCGGGAGCCCAGGCCGCCGTGCTCTTCAACCGTTTTTACCGCATGGACGTCGACCTCGACAGCATGAGCCTGTCTGCAGGCCCCATGCGCAGCAGCCCCGAGGCCTACCACGAGAGCCTGCGCTGGATAGCTTTGCTCGAAGGCAGGGCCGGCGTGGAACTCTGCGCGTCCGGCGGCGTATACGACGGCCTTGCCGCCCTCAAGCTGGTAGCCGCCGGCGCGCAGGCCGTGCAGGTATGCTCGGCGGCCTACGCTAAAGGCTACGGCGCCTATACCGCCATCATAGAGGAAATGTCCAATTGGATGGATAGCAGGCGGGTGGCTTCGCTAAGCGAGCTCCGCGGCAGGCTTGCCCGCAGGAATTCCGACAAGCCCGAGCTCTACGGCCGCCTGCATTACGTGAAGGCGCTTATCGGCCAGGGCTAAGCGGGAATTCCAGGAATACCCGGTCCATGCGCTCCCCGGCGCGGTAGTGCACGGTCCGGGCGAGGTTGCGGCACATGGTGAGCCCAAGGCCGTGCCAGCGCCGCAGCCGCGGGTTATAGCGCGGGCCGGATGGGGGATCCTCGTCCAGGCACGCGGCGAATTCCGCGAAGCGCCTGTGGCTCTGCACGAATATCCCCAGGGTTATGCCGCTTAAGCGCTTGCGCGCGAGGGCCCGTATGCCCTGCCTTCCCACTTCGCCGTGGTTGAGCAGGTTGTCGACCACTTCGTCGCCCGCTATCAGCAGCAGCATTTTTTCCCGCTCGGACAGAAACCCTAAAGAGCGCACGAAAGCCTCGAAGTGCATGACGGCTTCGGGGCTGTTGGGGATCTTTATGCGCGCCTTCTGCTGGCCTTTACGTGAAGCGGGCGTTTCCATGTTGAGCGGACTGGCCTTAGGCCGGCAGTTCCTTGAGCGAGCTCAGGGTAGGGAAGCGGTCGGCGAAGCCGGTGGACTCTATGGCAAGCCTGGCTACCTCGGAAGGCGCTATGATGTATATGCGCTTGGTTTCCGCCTCGGCGTCCTCGATGGCGGCAAGCATGACGCCTATGCCGGCGCTGGTCATAGACGATACGCCGGAGAGGTCTATGGCCAAATCGGCCTTGCCTACGTGCTTCATGACCTTTTCCTGCAGCTCGGTAAAGGTATAGCTGTTTATGGGGCCATGGACGCTCAGTACGGTGAACGCGCCTTTTTGCGAGGCTTCGATGCTTATGCCGGTCATGCTTTCTTCTCCTTATGGCCGTGGTAGTTAATGGCCAATATCGTTATATCGTCTTCAAGTTTGCCGTCCGCGAAGGAACTCGCGCTTTTTATGACGGCGTCCACGATGTCCTGGGCGCTCGCGCCGCGGTTTTCCGTGACGATCTGCACCATTTTCTCCTTGCCGTAACGCTCGCCGCGCACGCTTTCGGCCTCTATGATGCCGTCCGTGCTTATCACCAGGCTGGAGCCGGGCGGCAGGGCCAATTTCCTGGTCTTCAGATAGGGTTCCAGGTTGCGCACGAAACCGAGCATCTTGCCTTCTCCCTGCACTTCGATGACGGTATCCAGCCCCGGCGATCGGAAGTAAATGACCGGTATGCCGCAATTGATAAAATATACGGAACCCTTGTCGAGGGCGATAAAGCCGAATACACCCGCGAAGAAGGTGCCGCGCGGCAGCTGTTCCTTAATGAACGCGTTGGTACGCGCTACCAGCTTGATAAAATCCTGTTCCTCGCGTAAGAGGGTCCTGATCATGGATTTGAGGATGACCATGGACATGGAGGCATTGAGTCCCTTGCCTGAAACGTCGCCAACGACGAAGAACCATCGGTGCTCCGATATGCGTATGGCGTCGTAGAGGTCTCCGCCGAGCTGGCGGGTGGATCGGCATACATAGGCCACGTCGACGGCGGGATGCCTGATGGGGTCAATGGAGTCCTGCACGGACTTAACTATCTGGTCGGCCAGGCCTACTTCCTTCTCTACCGTAGCCAGCAGCGATTCGCGCGCTACGTGCCTGATGTAATAGGCCACGACGAAAAGCTTGCCGTACACGGCGCTGAAGCTCTCATAGTCCAGAATGTCATAGTCGATGCCGGAGCGCTTAGGCCCTAAGGCGAACACGCCCACCACGCGGCGGCCTTCGCGCGCCACTACGAGCGCCTCCGCGCCCAGGGCGTCGAAGAATTCCAGGAGTTCGGCCTTGCTCGCGCTGAAGGACGGGTCCGCTATTACGTCGGTCTTTAGCACGACCGGGCGGGGCAGCGAGGCCAGGATTTGAATAATGGGCGCTTCCGCCGGGGCGATAAGCGCCTCGTCGGCGCCGGGGTATACCCTGGCTAAGTCCCCGGAGTCGGTTTCGGAAAGCATGACGAACCAAGACGACTTGAATTCGGCCTCAAGGATGGCGGCAAGGTTTCCCAGAACGTCGTCGCGGCCTACCGACAGGTCAATGTGCGCGATATCGCTTTCCAGCTGTTCCCTCGCCGCCTCGTCGCGGGCGGAGCCGAAGCGGCCGCGCGAGAACTTTTCAGCCCAGCGCCCGAACAGGAGGAAGCCTAGGCTAAGGCTGATTACGACGATAACGGGTATGCTTAGGCGAAAGAGCAGCACGAGGCCGGTGAGGAAGGCGAGCGGTACCACGAAGAGCAGGAGGAGAACTGCCCAAGCGCCGAGCGTCTTCGCGAGGGTAGGCACGTGGAAAATCCGGGTAGCCGAGAATGAATACGATGCCGCCCATACCGCCACGAGCCCGCTTATGCCCGCGATCGGATAGATAGTGTTGAGGCCGTGGGTGGGCAAATAAATCGCCACGAGATAGCCTATGATCGTGCTGCCGAGCATGCCGGCCGCCATGACGAAGAGCTGCTGGCGGTATACGTGGCTCGCGGTGCGGAAGCCGCGTATGAGGAATACCAAGGCCGCCAAGATCGCCGCGCCGGCGCCTATGCCGGAAAGGAGCAGGTAGCGCGGGCCTTCAAAGCGCAGGTATTCCAGGGCCACGCGGCGCACTTGCACCAGGTAGTCATCAGTGAAGGCGAAGCGCCAGAGCGCTACGGCCCCCAGGGCTAGGAGAGCCAGGTCCATGAGCACGAGCTTGCGAGGGTAGGGGTAGCTCAATGCAAGGCGGAAGAAGGCGAGGTAGCTTGCCGCCGCGAAGAAGGCGGCAAGCCTGAGCAGGATGAGGGCGTTTCCGCTGTCATTCACCGCGATGCCGTAACCCGTGGCAAGGCATATGGCGTAGCTTACGCTCAAGAGCCCCGCCACCCGGAAGGTCCGGAGGTCCGAACCGCGGCCGCGGCGCTTTATCCTGAATATTCCCAGCAGCATAAGGGCGGCCGATACGTAGGTGAAGAGGGTCAGTCCCATAGGCGTCCTACCTTGGCGGCGAGTATGGTTATGTCGTCCTTAAGGGCCTTGCCGCCGATGTAGCTTTCGCCCAGCGTGGCTAGCCTGTCTACGAGGTCCTCTATGCCGATATTGTTGGCTTCCGATAGGAGGCGCGAGAACTCGCTCGATTCTTCCAAAATCGTCCCTTCGTCATTCTCCAGTTCCGTAAGGCCGTCGGTAGAGAGTATGAGTATGTCGTCGGTGCGCAGTTCCGTCTCGTCGACGATCACGTCGGCGAAGGGCACGAGCCCAATTATGCCGTTGTTCGATTCCAAACGCTTGGTAACGGGGCCGCGCACGGTGCGCACCACTTGGAACTGGTCGTTCATCGCCGCGTTCACGTAGCGCAGCGTGTTCTTCTTTAAGTCGGCCAGCCCGAGGAACAGGACTATATACTTGTCTTCGAAGCCCATCTCGCGGATGGCGTTATCGCATTTGCGCACGAGCGAGGCGAGGTCCTGCTTGTCGCTGGCCGCGCGTATGGTGTTTATGGCTATGCCCATGATAAGGGCGGCCGCGAGTCCCTTGCCCGATACGTCGCCCATGACCAGCAGGGTGCGGTCCGCGTCTATGGGTATGGCGTCGTAGAAATCCCCCGATACGTTGACGAGGGGCCTAAAGTAGGCGCTCAGGCTCAGCTTCGGGTGCTCGGGCAGCTTCTGGGGCAGGAAGGTTTTCTGAGTCTCGGCTATGAGCCGCCATTCTTTAGAGAGCGCGGCGATTTGGAAAAGCCTGGCCACGGTCAGCACGCGGTCGAAGAAGATGATGATCTCCGCGTGAAGGATACGGTAGGCGTCCTGGTCTACGCCGGTACAGGCCCTTGAGAAAACGAAGAAGTAATAGCCGCGGCCCAGTATGAAAAATCCGCGGGCGGACTGCGTCTTAACCGTGAGCGCGTAGCGGTCGTCAAGATAGCCTATGCCGTCAGAAAGCTCGCGGTAATTCTTCTTTAGCGCCGGAAGCATGCCCGGATCGGCGGTAAGGCTGGCCGGGCTCGCGTACACAAGATCCCAGGTATTGCTCTTGATAAGCACGACGGACGCGTCGAGGGCACGCTCAAGGTCTTCGCGTATGGCGGCTATGAATTCCGGCATGGTAAAGCAGGTCCGTACCCGCTCGGTGAATTGAGACAGGAGCTTCGTGGAGCCGCGGCTGAAGGCCGCGCGATACAGGGCGTCGTCGGCGCGCCTGAACAGCGACTGCCTGCCTAGGAAGCTGACCATGAAGAAAGCGGCGGCAATAAGGGCGCCGCCTAGCAAGCCGTAGCCTTGAGACGTATATATGGTAAGTACTGAAAAAAACGCCGCCGCGAGCAGCCAGCTTACGAGCGAAAACGCGGCTTTCCTACTACGATAATCCAATGTAGCCACTCCGTTCGGGTCCGCGGATAGTTTGTTCTAGACCCAGCCTTGGTATTCATTTTTGCATGATGGCGGGCCGTCCCTGAAGGTCGGGCTACATACCGCCTTATGGTCGCATGCGATCGTAGCGCTGTCAAGCGCGGCGAAAGGCGCCGGCGGCAGGGCCTTCTAGCGCTATTCCTGCCAGCGCGCGTAGAGCTCGACAGGCTGTTCGAGCGTCAATGCGTCCACTATGGGCAGGGCGAACGAGGCTACGGGCGCATTCCCCGCGCGTATCGTTACGCCTTCGCTTTCTAGTATCGGCCCCGGAAGCGTTAAGCTAAGGGAAAAACGAGCGCTATCGAGCGCTTCGGCAGCCGATTTGCCCAACAGGGCCAGGAGCATCGAGCGGTATTCGGCCTTGCTTACCGGATTGTCGTAGAGGGCGGGGGGCTGTAGCGCCTCTAGGAGCTCTTCGTCGGCGCCGGGGAATATGGCCAAGAGGGCCGAAGCATTGTCGCGGCTTATGCGGAGGCGGGCCGATGCCCAGCCCGGCCCCTTGTCATAGGCGATCAAGCCTGTGCCCGCGATGCCCGCAGAGGCGCTGAAAGCCTGTATGTCGTACAGCGCGAACGATCCTCGGTAGGCGGCAGGCGTAGGACTCTGGGAGGATAGAGGCCGCAATCCCCGCGCCTGGGCGCCTTTGCTTATCGCCGCCGGGTCGACCAGGGCCTGCCCGGGCTCAAGAGACGAGAGCGAGCGCAGTTTGGCTTCCACGGCCGCGGGCAGTTCTATGCTCAGGCTTAGGACGGCCGAGCGGTCCTTCCGTATGGCCAGATCGGCGGAAGAGGAGCAAGAAGCCAGCGCAAGCAGGGCTGTCGCCAGCGACGCTATCCCAAGCGCAAGGGCCCGAGCGGAATGCCAGGCGCGCGATACAAAGCGATGTTCCATAGTCCTCATGCATGATGCTCCTCTGGCGCGGCTAGCTAAGCAACAACGTTTAGCGCCTTGATGTTACGTTTTATGCTACCATAGCCTTAAGAGCTAACGCAACTTTCCCTTTTTACCCTTGTCTAAGGCAGGAGTATGCGCGCTCTATGGCGCGTCGGCCACGTAAAGGAGCATGAGCGATGGAACAGAAAAACCCCTGGGATTTTTTAGGCGAGTACAGAGGCAGACTATTCGATGGCGAGTGGCCTACCCTGCCAGAGCTCTTCAGGATAAGCGCTCTGCGCCATCCTGAGCGGCCTTGCTTCACCGTATACGATCCGGAGCGCTCCAGCTTAAGCTACGCGCAGGCGCTTGCCGCCATAGAGAAGCTTGCCGCCTATCTGGCCTCCGAGGGCTACCGGCGCGGAGATACCATAGCCTTGACGGGCAAGAATTCGCCCGAGTGGGCGGTGGCCTACTTGGCTATCCTGTTCGCCGGGGCCACCGTCGTGCCCATAGACTACCAGCTAAGCAACGCGGAGATAGAGAACATCGTGCGCGCCTCCGACGCCAAGGCCCTCTTCGTGGATGAGGAGAAATTCGACGCCTTGAAGCCGGCTGCGCTGAAAATCAAGGCGCTCTGGTCGCTTTCGAGGAAGAAGCGGCCTTTCGCCTACGATATGGCGGCCAAGGCCGCGGTCCCCTCTATAGAGCCCGCCAGGAGCGACGACCTTGCCGCCCTGCTCTTCACGAGCGGCACGACGGGCATACCCAAGGGCGTCATGCTTACCCACGATAACTTCGTGTCCGACTGCTTCCTGGCCCAGGCCAATCTTAGCCTGTATCCCAGCGACGTGTTCTACGCCCTCCTGCCGCTGCACCACTCCTATACCATGCTCGCCGTCTTCATCGAGGCCATATCGGTAGGCGCTGAACTGGTGTTCGGCCAGCGCATGGTCACGAGCTCTATACTCAAGGACCTCAAGGAAGCCAAGGTGACCATGTTCCTCGGGGTCCCCCTGCTCTTCAATAAAGTCCTTGCCGGCATACTCAAGGGCATACGGGCAAAGGGCGCGCTCATAAACGGCATCATGTCTTTCCTCATGGTGTGCTCCGGCCTCATCAAAAAGCTTTTTAAGCTCAATCCGGGCAAGAAACTGTTCGGGGCCGTGCTGGACAAGGCGAGCCTGCGCACCATACGCATATGCATATCGGGCGGCGGGCCATTGGCCCCCAGCGTATTCCGCCGGTACAACCAGCTGGGCATAGACTTCGTGCAGGGTTATGGCCTTACGGAGACGAGCCCCATACTCACCCTGAACCCCACGGAAGCCTACAAGGAGACGAGCGTGGGCAAGCTCATACCGCGCGTCCAGATGCGCATACTCGATCCGGGCCCTGACGGGCGCGGCGAGATAGCGGTAAAGGGTCCCATGGTCATGCGTGGCTACTACAAGAATCCCGAGGCTACGGCCGAGGTCTTTACACCCGACGGCTGGTTCAAGACCGGCGATATAGGCTACGTGGACGGCGACGATTACGTGTACCTTACCGGGCGCGCCAAGAACCTTATCGTTACGGAAGGCGGCAAAAACGTCTATCCCGAGGAAATAGAGAACCGCTTCCAGCTTTATTCCGAGGTCGAGCAGGTACTGATACGCGGCTATGTGCTGGACAGGAAGCAGCATTCCGAGGGCATAGAGGCCTTGATTTATCCCAATAAAGAGTGGTTCGAGCAGGCGGCGTCGAAGTCCGGCTCCAGCGTGGAGAATGGCGACATAGAAGGCCGCATCAAGCACGTGGTCGACGAGATCAACGCGGACATGCTGCCCTACCAGCGCATAGGCAAGCTGACGATACTGGAGGAGCCTTTGGAGATGACCACGACGAAGAAGATAAAGCGCTTCGCCCTGAAGGCCTAGCGCCCCTACTTCTTCCCGTATACGGCCTGGGGCTGGGTCTTCCCGCGGAAGAGCACTTCGCCCATATGCTGGAATACGCTCTGGCGCTCCAGGCTGATCATTTTGTAGGCTCCCGAGGATACGAGCAGGTCCTGCTTGAATTCCCGGCAGAGGGAGTCCAAGCGGGCGGCCATGTTTACCGCGTCCCCGACCACGGCCACCCGGGAAGCGCCGCTGGCGAGGTTAAGCTCGCCGGCCGCCACCTTGCCGGCGTGCACGCCTATGCCTATGTGCTTGATCAGGGGCAGGCGGTGCTCGGCGAGGTCTTCCTGCAGGTATACGAACTCTTTAAGGAAATCGTGGGCGCAATCCACCGCCTCGTTGCAGTAGTCCGCGTTGCCCATGAGGCCGAACACGGCGATGACCGTGTCCCCCACGAATTGGTCTATGATGCCGTGATTGCGGCGCACGACCAGGTCCCAAAGCGCGTAATAGCGGTTAAGGAGGCCTATAGTCGAGGCTGGCCCTTCCTTCTCGGCCAGGGGGGTAAAATTCCACAGGTCGGCGTAGAGTATGGCCACCTCTTTGGTTTCGCTGCGGTGCAGGGCTTTTTTGAGCTCCGCGTCGGGGCCGGGAGGCTCGACTATGGCGTACACCGCGTCGAGACGGGCCTTAAGCGATATCTGCTTTATCTTATCCGACACCTGGAAGAGCCCGAACATGAGCGCGCCGAACATAAGGAAGATATGACCGGTCGACGTAGCGAAGGTGGAGAAGGCGGGCAGGAAATTTTCCAGCGATAGCGCCTGCATGAGCGCGGTATAGCCTAAATCGCCGGCCTCGTAAGCCTTGGTAGAGGAGAGCCGCAAATCGAGGTAAAAATAGAAGAAAATGAAGGTAAAGACCGTGCCGAGGCTTAGGAATATCTCCGCAATGCGCTTAGGCCATTTTCTCCTGAATAGAAGGGAAAGCGCCTGTATGCCGCCGAGGTAGAAGGCGGTGGTCCAGAGAAAGAAACTGGCCATATCCAGGCTCAGGATGGGGCCGGAGAGGGCCTGCATGGCGCTGTACCCGAAAGGCGTCATGAACGAGAAGAGGAAGCGGGCCAGCGGCCGGTGGCCGAAACGGGCTAATAAGCCTATCTGCAGAAGCAGGAAGCCCGCCAGCGAAAGCAGGGCTATGCCGCCAGGCCTAATAATGGAGGGCGACGAGAAGAGTATGATTATATAGAAGAGGACGAATTGGCTGGAATAGAGAAAGAATTCCTCAAGATATCGTCGCGGCAAAAACCTCATTGACGCCCCTATGCACGGACGGTGATAGTGAATAATACTCCAAGAACTAAACCGTGGAAAGCCTTTGTGGGCATATCGGCTTGCATAAAGCTCCCGTCATCATAGTAATGCCACCAGGAGGAAACGCATGAAAGCGAGCGCTTTAGCCGTTTGCGCCTTGTCCGCGGCCCTTGCCCTTTCCTGCGGCCGCGAACGAGCCGCCGCGCCAACGGGGGAAACCGAAGCCGCGGGGCGACAAGAGCCGCCCTTTAAGATAGTCCTGCTCATTCCGGCAAACCCCGCCCCGGCCGGCGCTGGCCTAGGGGGCTTCTCGGCGGAAGGAGGGGCCTTAAGCGACGGATTGACGGCCGGCCTAGCCCAGGGCACGGCGACCGTCGTGAGCCATCCCGGCCGGCTTACCGCGGGCAGCCCCGCCTGGGAGCGCGCCCTAGAGCTCGTCGGCCAGGAGCCGTACCG
>JBFZES010000287.1:0-2623 GCA_041306725.1 Spirochaetaceae bacterium
ACGCCCCCAAGTTCGTCAAGGAAGTACTAGGCGAGATAGCGGCCAACCGGGGCGACAGGCTCAAGGTGAGCCAGCTGCCCGACGACGGCAGCTTCCCCTCGGGCACCACCAAGTTCGAGAAGCGCAATATAGCGGAAAAGATACCCTGCTGGGACGAGAACATCTGCATACAGTGCGGCCAGTGCACCGTCGTATGCCCGCACGCCGTCATACGCCTGAAGACCTACAAGCCCGAAGCCTTAAAAGGCGCGCCGGCCACCTTTAAGAGCGTGGACGCCAAGGGCAAGGAATTCGAAGGCCTCAAGGCTACCCTGCAGATAGCCCCCGAGGACTGCACCGGCTGCGGCGTGTGCATAAACACCTGCCCCGTCAAGGACAAGGCCGTAGAGGGCCGCAAAGCCATCAACTTCGTGGACCAGATAGCCGTGCGCGAAGAAGAGTCCAAGAACTGGGACTTCTTCCTCTCTCTGCCCGAGAACCCCAGCCTCAACCTGGGCACTATCAAGGGCATAGCCATGAAGAAGCCGCTCTTCGAGTTCTCCGGCGCCTGCGCCGGCTGCGGCGAGACCCCCTATGTGAAGATGATGAGCCAGCTCTTCGGCGACCGCGCGGTCATAGCCAACGCCACCGGCTGTACATCCATATACGGCGGCAACCTGCCCACCACCCCCTACTGCACCCGCGACGACGGCCGAGGGCCCGCCTGGTCCAACAGCCTCTTCGAGGACGCCGCCGAGTTCGGCATGGGCATGCGGCTCAACGCCGACAAGATGCGCGAATACGCCCGCGAACTGGTCACCGCCAACAAGGCCGCCCTAGGCGCTTTGGCCGACAAGCTCCTTGGCAACGAGCAGGCCGACGACGCTTCCATAGAAGCGCAGCGGGCAAGCGTGGCCGAGCTTAAGAAGCTCCTGGCCGGCAAGAAGGACCAGTGGGCCCTGGAACTGGTTAACGTTTCCGACCACCTCATCAAGCGCTCGGTGTGGATATTCGGCGGCGACGGCTGGGCCTACGATATAGGCTTCGGCGGCCTCGACCACGTCATAGCCAGCGGCCGCAACGTAAACCTCCTCGTCCTGGATACCGAGGTGTACTCCAACACCGGCGGCCAGATGTCCAAGGCCACCCCCTTCGGCGCCGTGGCCAAGTTCGCCGCCGCGGGCAAGGACATAGGCAAGAAGGACCTCGGCTTGATAGCCATGAGCTACGGCTACGTGTACGTGGCCCAGATATCCATGGGCGCCAACATGAACCAGGCCCTCAAGGCCTTCCGCGAAGCCGAGAGCTACGACGGCCCGTCCCTCATCATCGCCTACAGCCACTGTATCAACCACGGCATAGACATGATGAAGGGCATGGACCAGCAGAAGCTCATCGTGGAGTCCGGCATATGGCCCCTCTACCGCTTCGACCCCAGGCTTACCGCCCAGGGCAAGAACGCCTTCCAGCTCGACTCCAAGGAACCGGTCATTGAAAAGGTATCTACCTTCATGGCCAACGAGACCCGCTTCCGCAGCCTCAGGGCCGCCGACCCCGCCAGGGCAGAGATGCTCGAAGGCAAGGAGAAGGCCCTCGTCGAGAGGAAATGGAAAGAGTACAAATACCTTAGCGAACGCCCATTCTAGCGAAGGGCGTTCGCGGGCCCGGGTTCGAGCGGATATGCTAGCGCATACCGCTCAACCCGGTGCCTGCCGGTAGCGATGGACGTTTAGTGATTGATTTGTACTGTTGCTAAAATACCGGCCCCTTTCGGTGTCGGTTTTTTAGTGTGGGGGTGGGCTGGTGTTATAAGGTCTGTGGGGATACAGATAGTCGCTGGTTGGGGGATGCTGGTCTTTGGGGATAAAGAAAGTCGCTGGAGGGGGCAAAAAACCTTGGCGAACGCCCATTCTAGCGAAGGGCGTTCGCGGGCCCGGGTTCGAGCGGCCGTCCTAAGGACGGCGCTCGGGGATTCTTTGAGGATAGATGGGTGTTGCGCTTGCCAATGCCGTTGGAGCGCCGTATCATTTCCTTAGTTCTCCGAAGCTTAGGTCTGAGCGCGCAGGGACGCTTGCCCTAGCGGCGATATGGGTTGTCCTCCGCTAGCGGATGCGGAGTTTATCCCAAGACATAAGCTTCGGGGAACTAACTATCGTACTATCCGGAGGTATACAGCATGAAACGCGTCCTCTTTTTTCTTGCGTATTTCGTCACGCCTTCCATACCGGCTTCAATTTATATGCGCGCGTTGGGCGGGGGCTTCGATCCGTATTCGCTGTCGGTCATGATCGGCGTGGCCAGCTTCGTATTCGTATGCAATCAGTTCATACTGGCCTCGCGGCCGGGCTTCGCGGTGAACGCTTTAGGCCTTAAAGGCCTCGTGGCCTTCCATAGCGTCATGCCGCTCTTCATCATTGCACTGGCCGCGGCGCACCGCGTGCTCAAGGGCCTTGCCGGTTTTGGCCTGGATTCGACGCAGGCTCTGCTCGGCTCCATAGCGTGGTGGCTCTTCCTGGCGGCGATAGTATCAGCCATAGTCCTTTTGGCGCCGGTATCGTTGCCCCTCATATCGCGCATTAAGGGTTTCCGCGAGTGGCTGTCAGGCAAGCTGGGCTTGAGCTACAAGACATCGAGGCTCTTCCAT
>JBFZES010000288.1:0-5506 GCA_041306725.1 Spirochaetaceae bacterium
GAAGAACGCCGCGCTCACCGACGCCCTCATAGGCGTTTTCCAGCGCAACGTGCTGCTAAGGCCTTCCACGGCCGTCCTCCCCTACTCCCAAGCCCTGTCCCGCTTCCCCGCCCACCTCCAGCAGCTCGATATGGAATCCAACGGCAAGCGGCTGCGCCGCGACGGCCAGGCGGTCAGGCTCGGCAGCGGACCCGTCGTATTCGGGGAGCCGGGCACCAATGGCCAGCACTCCTTCTTCCAGCTCCTCCACCAGGGCAGCGATACGGTGCCCTTGCAGTTCATAGCCTTCCGCAAGAACCAAACGCTCTTTGACCCCGCCTTCGAGGGCTCGACGGCCAGGCGTAAGCTGAACGCGAACCTTGCCGCGCAGATCGTGGCCTTTGCCCTCGGCAAGGACGACGCCGATCCGAACAAGCGCTTTCCCGGCGGCAGGCCCTCTACCCTCCTTATAGCCGACGAGCTTAACCCGCGCTCCCTAGGCGCCCTCCTGGCGCACTACGAGAATAAGGTCATGTTCCAGGGCTTCTGCTGGAACCTCAACTCCTTCGACCAGGAGGGGGTACAGCTAGGCAAGGTGCTTACCAAGCAGGTGCTGGCCGAAGGCGGGCCTAAGGACCCGGCGCTCTCCGCCATGGCCGGGCTTTTGGGGGCGCTGTGAGCGACAGCCCCGAGTGCATAGCCTTTACCGGCGGCGGCACCGGCGGCCATGTATACCCGGGCCTGGCCGTGATAGAGGCGCTGAAGGAGCGCTGGAGCGGCAGGATAGTGTGGATAGGATCGGGCAAGGAAGTGGAGCGAGCCGCGGTGGAGGCCGCGGGCGTGGAGTTTTTTTCCGTGCCCTCGGGCAAGCTCCGCCGCTCGCTTTCCCTCCGGAACGTGGGGGACGCATTCAAGGTGGCGGCCGGCTACCTGGCCTCGCGGAGGCTATTAAAGCGCTTGAAGCCCCTCGTCCTCTTCTCCAAAGGCGGCTACGTGAGCGTGGCGCCCTGCCTGGCCGCTTCTTCGCTGGGCATACCCTACTACACCCACGAGTCGGACCTATCGCCGGGCCTGGCCACCAGGATAAACGCACGCAAGGCCAGCGGCATCGTGCTGAGCTGGGAGGCAAGCCTTGCTTTCTTAAGCGGCGAGCAGCGGAAGCGCGCCTTGGTGGCGGGCAATCCGGTGCGCAAGGCAATACAGCGCGGAGACGCGGCGCGGGGCAGGTCCTGGCTGGGCTTTGCCGACACCGTGCCCGTGGTGCTGGCGCTGGGCGGCAGCCAGGGGGCGCGCCAGGTGAACGAGCTCATAGAGGCCATATTGCCCGCGCTCTCGGGCAAGGCGGCCGTCGCCCATCAGACGGGCGCGGGCAACGCGCCCATACGCGCGGCGGACGCGGGCTACAAGGGCTTTGAATTCGTGCATGGCGAATTGGCGGACCTCATGGCCGCCGCCGATATCATCGTGGGCAGGGCCGGCGCGGGCACGATATGGGAAAGCTCGGCCAACGGCAAGCCTATGGTGCTCATACCCTTGGCCGGCTACGGCACCCGGGGCGATCAGGTGGAGAACGCCAGGCTGCTCGAGGCCGCCGGGGCCGCTATCGCCCTAGTGGGAGACGAGGCTACGCCGGCGAGGCTCCTAGAAGCCGTGCTGACATTGGCAGGCTCTCCGGCTAAGCGTTCGGCCATGGCGGCCGCCGCCCGCCAGGCCGCCAGGCCGGGCGCCGCGGCTGTCATAGCGGAGTATTTGCTCAAACAGGCCTCGGCCCAAGCGGCGGGGCGAAAGGAAGGCGCGTGAACATACTCGATTATATAGTCCTGGGCATCATAGGCATTTTGGGCCTGCGCTGCCTCTTTAGGGGGCTCATCAGCGAAGTGCTTTCCGCCGCGGCCATGGTAGGTGGCCTCCTCGCGGGCGTAGTGTTTCACCGGCCCGTGGGGGCTTGGCTGGCGGGCTTCACGAATCTGGGCGGCTTTTCCGTCGTAGCGGGCTTCCTCCTAAGCTTCGCCGTCGTGTTCATCGTCGTGAAGATCATAGAGCGCTCGCTGCGCAGCGTGTTCGAGAACCTGCAGCTCGAAGCGCTCGATCGCGTTCTGGGCCTGCTATTCGGCTTCGTGGAGGGGCTCATACTCTCCGCCATCATACTGCTTATACTGCGCTATCAGCCCATATTCGACGTAAGCGCCTTACTCGAAGGCAGCTTCTTCGCCCGACTGCTCTTGCCGCTCCTAGCCGAGCACCTACCCGCTCCGGGACGCGGCTAGCATGTTTGAGAACCTCTTAGGCCACGACGAGCTAGCGCGCATGCTCCGTTTTGACCTTGAGGCGGGCAGCCTTGCCCCGTCCATGCTCTTCGAGGGGCCTCCGCTTTCGGCCAAAGCCACCGCGGCGCTTGAACTGGCCAGGGCGTCTTCCTGCTCCCATGGCGCGCCTTGGAATTGCGCCTGCGAGCATTGCAGGCGGCATCGCTTGTTAGCCCATCCGGACACCCTCCTCTTCGGGCCCAAATCGCTCCGCGAGGAATTGGCCGCGGGGGCCGAGCTCCTGTCCCGGGCGCCCGGCGACCCGGCCCGCTATTTCTTCATGCGCGCCGCGCGCAAGCTTACTAAGCGCTTTGACCAGGAATTGTACGGGGGAGAGGAATCGAGGCTAGCCAAGGCCCTGCCGCTCGTGCGTTCGGTCATGGAGGCGTCGGACGCCTGCATGCCCGGCAACGCGGAGGACGCGGAGGCCGCGAAGGAAGCGGCGAAAATCCTGCCGTCCTGCGCCAAGCTCAACGAACTCATAGCCGACGCCACCCCGGTGTACCAAATACGTTCCATGGAGGCGTGGGCCAGGCAAACGCCCCTAGGTCCCAAAAAAACCATAATCATCGAGCACGCCGACCGCATGCTCGACGCGTCGAGGAACGCCCTCCTTAAGATATTGGAAGAGCCGCCGAGCTTTACCCGCTTCGTGCTTACGAGCTCGCGCAAGCAGGCCCTCATACCCACCATACTTTCCCGCGTGCGCTCCTACCGCTTCTTGGCAAGGAGCCAAAAAGAGGCGGCGGCAGTGCTGGAGCGGGTCTTCCGCGTGAAGGACCCGGCCTCGCTCAGCCTGGAGGCCTTCTTCAGGGGCTACAAGCCCTCGGGCAGCGACGCCCTGGCCGGCGCGAGCCGCGCCTTCGCCGCGGCCCTGCTCGCGGAACTGCGCGCCCGCAGGGGGGGCTTCGACGAAGGCGCGCTGAACGCCTTGGCCGACAAGGCGACGCTCAGCCCGGGCCAGGCCATAGCGGAAGCCGCCGATTCCTGCGCCAATTTCGGCGCGAACGACGAGGCCATGGCCTGGTCCTTCGCGGCCTTTTTGGACGAGTCCGCCGCGGCCTTCGCCGAGCTCATGCGCTCAAGCGGAGCCGGCAATCAAAGCCTGGCCATAGCCGAACTCTACGCGGAGGCCGCGCGCGACGCCCTGCTCCGCTACACGAGCTATAACCTCAACCCGCTGGCCCTGGCCGAGCGCCTGGTTTCCGAGCTCTGCGCGTCCATAGATGCCATGCCCATGCCGGCTAGCGGCCAAAGAGGAGCCGCTCTATGAGAAAGTTCCTCGAGCGCGCCATGGAAAAAGTGTCGCGCATGAACGACGAGTCCATACGGGGGCTCCTGCGCGTGCTCGCCGAAGAGAACGACAGGCTCGAGACCGTGCTCGATTCCATGCTCGACGGCATAGTCGTATGCGGGGAGCATCACGTACCGCTGCTGGTGAATAAGGCGGCCGAGCGCCTCTTGCCGCTCTCGCAGTCGGAACTCTTCGATAGGCCGCTCTGGGAAACCCTGAGGGAGGACGAGCTCGCGCATTTCCTGCGCGACGCCCTCGTCAACGAGGAGACCGTGCTCGATCGGGAATTTTCCCTGGAAAAGGGCTCGCGCAGCTTCATATTGGCCCTGAGCGTAACGCCGCTCGTGCGAGACCGTCGCATACACGGCACCCTCATCCACATAGAGGAAACCACCGATAAGCGCAAACGCGAGGCCAGGCTCAGGCGCGCGGAGAGCCTCGCGTCGCTTACCACCTTGGCCGCGGGCGTGGCCCATGAGATAAAGAATCCCTTAGGATCGATAAGCATACACGTTCAGCTCATACGCAAGGCGCTGGGCTCGAGCGGCACGGAGCCCTTGGTGCGCTATCTGGATATCGTCAACGAGGAAATAGACCGGCTCAACCGCATTGTCGTCGATTTCCTCTTCGCCGTGCGCCCCATGGATATAGCGCCCATCAATGACGATATAAACGGCCTCATACGCGAGATGGCCGAATTCATGCGGGTGGAAGCGCAGGAGGCCGGCGTCGAGCTGCGCGAACGCTATGCCGAGGGCATAACGCTCCTGCCTTTCGACAAGCGCTACCTTAAGCAGGCCCTGCTCAACCTCGTCAAGAACGCGCTGGCGGCCATGCCCGACGGCGGCATACTGCAGCTGGCCACCGAGAATACCGGCGAGGAGCTGCGCATCGTGGTGCAGGATAACGGCATAGGCATAGCCGACGACAAGCAGGGCAAGATATTCGAGCCCTACTATACGACGAAGGAAAACGGCACGGGCCTTGGGCTTACCCTCGCCTACAAAATAGTCAAGGAGCATGGAGGGGAGATGAGCGTGCGCTCCAAGCTCGGCCAGGGCTCGGTTTTCATTATCAGCTTGCCCATACCCCAGAAAGAACAGCGCATGATCACGGAAGGCCCCTGCGCGAACGCCGCCGACGACCTTGCCTGCGAGGAGCTTAAGCCATGAATTTCACCGTGCTCGTAGTGGACGACGAGAAGAACATACGAGAAGGCTTAGGCGAATACCTGCGCCTCGACGGCTATAAGGTGAGCCTGGCATCGGATGGCAAGGAAGGCCTCCATGCGGTAGAGAGCGGCGACGTCGACCTCGTCATTACCGACCTCCGCATGCCCGCGCTTTCCGGGGGCGAGCTCTTAAAGCAGATTAGCTCCCGCTATCCGTCTATTCCGGTCATCGTCCTTACCGGCCATGGGACCGTAGAGGACGCGGTGGACGCCATGCGCAACGGCGCTTATGATTTCATCACCAAGCCGGTGAACCTCGAGCACCTGTCCCTGCTCGTAAAGCGGGCGCTTGAGCGCAAGGAATTGTCCAGGCGCAACGACGAGCTCATGCTCGAAATAGAAAACCAGAAGCGCGTTTCGAGCATCGTGGGCAAGAGCCCCGCCATACAGCGCATCTTTGAGCTGGTACGCAAGGTAGCGCCTACGAAGGCGAGCGTGCTCATAACGGGGGAAAGCGGCGTAGGCAAGGAACTCGTCGCCGACGCCCTGCATAATCTGTCGCCGCGCGCCAACAAGCCATTTATCAAGCTCCATTGCGCGGCGCTTGCCGAGTCCCTCTTGGAAAGCGAGCTCTTCGGGCACGAGAAGGGCTCGTTTACCGGCGCGCAGGCCCGTAAGAAGGGCCGCTTCGAGCTTGCCCACGAAGGCACGCTCTTCCTCGATGAGATAGGGGAGATTAACCAGAACGTGCAGATC
>JBFZES010000289.1:0-16609 GCA_041306725.1 Spirochaetaceae bacterium
GTATCGGTGACGCGCTTCATGCTCGGCGAGGAAGGCAGCATAGACCTTGATAAGGACAATCGTCCCGAGCTTTATGTCTTTACCGCCGACTTTCAGAAGGGGCAGCCCGCCAAAGGGGCCCTCATACGCATAAGCGCCACGGAAAACCTCGAAGTGGCCGCCGCGGAGCAAGCGGACCTGGCCGCCGACGCTGACGCTGACGCGGGCGCTGCTACGGCCTTGGCAGCGGGCACGCCCGCCCCCCTAAGCGCGGAGCGGCCCTCCACCCAGCAGATAGCCGTATTCACCGGCAAGCGCAGCCCGCATCCCTTCGTGCTCAACGTAACCTTCCGCAACTACGCTATCTTCAGGCATGAGATAGACCGCAAGGAACGGGTAGAAGCGTACTACCACAAAGGCGACCAGATAACGGTAAACGCCAATAACGCCGCCAAGATTTGGGCATCCAACGCCGCGGCCGTCAAGCTTACCATACAGGCTTCCGGCGGCCAGAGCGTAGACCTCGAGCTGGGGGCGCCCGGCGAAGTGGTCGTCAAGAACCTGCGCTGGTCCCAGGGCGACGACGGCAACTGGATGCTGGCCCTGTACGACGTGAACTGACGCCCTGGAGCCCATTGGGCTCGGGCGTAAGCGCGCGGCATAACTGTGCATGAAGACTTTTTTTATAGACAATCACGGCTGCGCAAAAAACCAGGTGGACGCCGAGGAAATGGCGGCCCGCCTCGGGCGCGAAGGCTGGTCCGAAGCCCCTCTGGCCGAAGCCGCCGAGCTCATCATCGTAAACTCCTGCGGATTCATAGAGGACGCCAAGAAGGAATCCCTGGACGCGGTGCTGGCCATACGCGCGAGCTATCCTGACAAGCGCATACTCTTAGCCGGATGCCTCGCGCAGCGCTACGCCGACGCGCTGGGCGCCGAACTGGCGGAGGCCGACGGCGTATTCGGCAACGGCGACTTGTCACTGGTAGGCCAGGCGGCCCTTGCCGCGCTCGAAGGCAGGCGCCAGGCCATTTCGCCGGCCATACGGCCCTACGCGCCCGTGCGCCGGGAACGCCTGCGCGGCTTCCCCGGCATGGCCTACATCAAGATAGCCGAGGGCTGCTCCAACCGCTGTTCCTTCTGCGCCATACCCCTCATACGCGGCGGCATATCGAGCAGAGACCCCGATGACGTGGCCGCCGAATTCGAGTCATTGGCGCGCTCCGGCGTATACGAGCTCTGCATCATAGGCCAGGACCTAGGCTCCTACGGCCTTGACCGCGCGGGAACATCCCTCCTGCCTGAGCTGCTGTCCAAGATTTCCAGCATATCGGGCGAATTCCGCGCCCGCATGCTGTACATACACCCCGACCGCTTTCCGCGCGCCATACTGGACACCTGCGCCAAGGACCCGCGCATACTGCCCTACTTCGACCTGCCCTTCCAGCACGCCTCGCCCGCGGTGCTCAAGGCCATGAACCGCCAAGGCGACGCTAAGGCCTACCTGCGCCTCCTAGCCGATATACGCGGGCGCCTCCCGGACGCCGTCATACGCTCCACCTTCCTCGTGGGCTTCCCTGGGGAAAGCGACGAGGATTTCGCCCTGCTCAGGAACTTCCAGGACGAGGCGCGCCTCGATTGGCTCGGAGCCTTCGCCTATAGCCGCGAAGAGGACACGCCGGCCTATGCCATGAAGGGCCGCGTGCCCAAGAAGGCCGCCCTAGCGCGCAAGGCGGCCATAGAGGAAGCCCAGCGCCCCATAACCGAGGCCGCCCTTGCCCGCTGGGTAGGCAGGACCCTGCGCGTGCTCGTGGAGGAGCGTATAGAGGGCGAAGACCTTGCCATAGCGCGCGGCCCCATGAACGCGCCCGAGGTGGACGGCGCCATCGTGGTCGTAGGCGGAAACCTGCGCGCGGGCCAGCTGGCCGACGTGACGGTAAGCGCCGTGCGCGGCGTGGACCTGGAGGCCGTGCCCCGTGGAGCCTAAGCGGCCATTGCCCGCGTACCTGGACGGCCTCAATCCCGAGCAGCTCAAGGCAGTGCTCCATGAACAGGGCAAGCTGCTCATACTGGCCGGCGCGGGATCGGGCAAGACCCGGGTCATAACCACCAAGATTGCCTACCTGATACGGGAGCGGGGCTACGCGCCCGAATCCATACTGTCCGTCACCTTTACCAACAAGGCGGCCGCCGAAATGCGCGAGCGGGCCTGCGCCATAGAGCCCTCCTGCGTCCGGGCCACCCTGCGCACCTTCCACTCCTTCGGCGCCTGGTTCCTCCGCCGCAACGCGGAAACCGCCGGCCTTAACCGCGACTTCACCATTTACGACGACGACGATTCCACCACCCTGGTAAAGGCGGCCTTCCCCGACCTGAGCAGGCAGGAGGCGTCTCGCCTGGCTTCGAACATCGCTCGGGCAAAAGATTACGGCCTAGCCCCCGACGCTCCGGGCCTCGATAGCCAATTCAAGGGCCTCCGCGACTTCAGGAGGCGCTACGCCGAGTACGAGCGCAGGCTGCGGGCTACCGGCAACGTTGACTTCGGCGACCTCATAACCATGCCGTCTCGCATACTGCGCGACGACCCGGTCATACGCGACCGCTTTCACGCGCGGGTGCGCGTCATACTGGTCGACGAGTACCAGGACTCCAACGTATCGCAGTTCGAGCTTCTCAAGGCCATGGCCTCGCCCGAAGCGTACATATGCGTGGTAGGCGACGACGACCAGAGCATATACCGCTTCCGCGGCGCGGAAGTGCAGAACATACTGTCCTTTCCGGAAACCTTTCCCGGCACGGACGTGATAAAGCTCGAGCGTAATTATCGCTCCTACCAGAGCATACTCAACATCGCCAACGCGGTCGTGGAAAAGAACGAGGGCAGGCTCGGCAAGACCCTCAAGGCCGTACGCACGGGCGGCAAGAAGCCCACGCTCGCGGTGCTCGCCGACCATGAAGAGGAATGCTCCTACTGCGTGCGCGTCATCGACGCCCTCATAAAGCGGGGGGGCTCCTTCTCCGACCTCGCCATACTCTACCGCACGAACGCCCAGTCGCTGGCCTTCGAGCGCGCCCTTCCTGCCGCGGGCATACCCTATAGGCTCGTAGGCGCGCTGCGCTTCTACGAGCGCGAGGAAGTGAAGGACGGCCTCGCCCTCCTTGCCCTGGCTTCCAATCCCAGGGACGAAGTCGCCTTTAGGCGCGTCGTCAATAAGCCCAGCCGCGGCATAGGCGAGGCCACGATGGAGGCCATCGTATACGAGGCCTTCGAGGCCGGCGGCGACCTGGTGGCGGCATCGAGCCTAGCCAAGCCCAAGGCCAGCCGCTCCCGCGCCGGGCTCGCCGCCTTTGCCCTGCTCATGAAGGACCTTGCCGGGCGCATAGGGCCGTCGGACCCCGCCGACTATGGCGACGAAAGCGGCGCCGTGAACAGGCCGCCGCCGCCCAAAGACCCCGCCAGCAGCCTCGCGGCCACGGTGGAATGGGCGCTCCACGCCTCCGGCCTCCTCGACTACCACAAGAGCCAGGACGAGATAGCCGGTACCCAGAAAGTAGCCAACCTCGACGAGCTCGTGAACGCCGCCGGCGACTATCCTTCCTCCAGCTCGGGCCTTGCCGCCTTCCTCGAGGCGGTGGAATTGGACCGCGCCCTTTCCTCCGGCGACGCGCAGGCAGAGGCGGTTACCCTCATAACCATGCACAACACCAAGGGTCTCGAGTTCCCCGTCGTCATAGCCACCGGCATGGAACAGGGCCTCTTTCCCAGGGACGACGACGAAGGCGAGGACCTGGAAGAGCAGCGCCGCCTCTTCTACGTGGCTATGACCCGGGCCAAAGACGAGCTGCACCTGAGCTACTGCCGGCGCAGGCTGTTCCGCGGGCGCTGGATGGAATACCCGCCCTCGCGCTTCTTAGGCGAGATACCCAAGGGTTCCATGGAGCTATTCGGCGGCAAGCTGGACCTAAGCGCGGCGGCTGCCGCTGGGCAATGGAAAGTGGGCGCCGGCGTATACCACGACGACCATGGCTATGGCCGCATCGTAAAGGTATCGCCGGCGGGAGAGGCGGGCGTCGTGGTCATGGTGCGTTTCGAGACGGGCAGCGCGCTGCAGTTCTTTCCCAAGTACGCCAAAAAGCTCGAGATCATAAAGGATTGACGCCCATGAGCGACCTACTGCGGCGCTTGCCGCCCATACGCCGCATGCGCGGCAACCGCCTCTATGCCGATGACGGCCGCCGCTTTTTGGACCTCTGGCTCGACGACGGCAGGGGCATACTCGGCGACGCCGAGCGCGCGGCCAAGACCTACGCGTCCAACGCCATAGACAAGGGCCTGTTGCGCCCCTATCCGGGCTTATATGAGCAGCGCTTCATCAAGGCCCTGCGGGCCTACTGGCCGGGCTACCCCTGCGTACGCCTGTACGCAAGCGAAGAAAGCGCGCTCCGGGCCGCCAGGCGCATCCTAGGCTCGGAGCCCCTCATCATCGATGCCGCCGGCCGCGAGGCCCTGGGCGCGACGCCGCCCGAGGCGGCGCTTGCGCTCATCCGGCCCTTCCTTGACCCGCCCGGCACAGGCTCGCGGGCTTCGCCGCTCCTTGCCATGCCGCGCCTGCCCTGCCCGCGGCCCTACGCGCCTGCCTGCCTCCTGTCCGCTGACGAGGCGGCCTTCTCGCCAAAGGGCGGCCTTGGGGCGGAGAAGGGCGAGCTGGTGCCGGGCATGCAGCTCTACGCGGCAACCCGCGCCATGGACAGCCTGGCCAACGCGCGGCGCGAAGGCTACACTGAGGAACGCTGGAAGCTCTTTGACAAGCGCATGGGGGAGTATTTCGAGCGCCGCGGTCCCTATATCTACGCCAGGGCGGCGGAGGCCGACTATGAGGGCTTCTTCATGGCGGCCCTCGCGGGCGGGGCGCTTATATCCCCCCGCTACGGCAAGCCGTCCCTCGTAGCCCCCGACATAGACGACGGGGAGCTTAAGAGGCTCGCGGCCGCCCTAGCCGCATACCGCGCGGCACGTTAAGCACCAGCACCGAGCAGAGTATGAACGCGCCTCCCGCCCACTGAAGGGGCGTCAGGCGCTCGCCGATCAGCCAGGCGGATAGGCCTATCGTGGCCAGGGGCTCCACCGTGGACACTAAGGCGGTATCGCTGGCCCCTATCCTGCGCATGGCCGCGAAGAGCGCTATGACCGGCAATAAAGTGCCCATTATGGCCACGCCGAGCAGGCCCAAGGCCGCGCCGCCTTCGGATGGAAACTTTGCCCCGCCGGTAGCTATGGTTATAAGCCAATACACCAGGGCGGCCGCGCCCATGACGCAGGCGGTGGCGAACACGGGATCCAGGTCCGCCAACACCCGTTCCCCCGCGGTAAGGTAAGCGGCATAGCTGAGCGCCACGGCTAGGCCGTAGGCGTAGCCTATGAGGGGGTAGGAACCGCGGGTCCATAGGGTAAGCACGCAGCCCACGAGCGAAAGCGCCAGCGCCGCGACTTGGGCCGCGCGGGGCGATTTTTTGAGGAAGAGCGCGGAGAAGAGGACGACGAAAGCCGGGTACAAGTACAGGAGCAACCCGGCCAGGCCGGGGTCGAGGTAGCGCACCGTAAGGAAATAGAGCCCCGCCTGGGGGCTGAAGCCGAATACGCCTAAGAGCAGGGCGGCGCGATAATCCTTAAAAGGGCGCCGCCAAGCGCCTTTTGCCAGGAGGTAGGCCCAGAGCGCCACGGCCGCCACGGTGAAGCGCCAGGCGAGGGTCTGGGCCACGGAGAAGCCCGCGCCATAGATGAGTTTGGCGAAGAGCCCCAGCGTAGAGAACGAAAGCGCCGAGGCGAGCGCCAGGGCAACGCCCGGGGCTCGGCTCATGCATCGCCCGGCGCGTCGCTGTCGAAGGCCACGCCGCCGAGCCTGTAGTCCTCGGGGCGCACGGCGGCCCTCAGGGATTCGGCGTCGCGCGCCTTGCGCTCAAGCTCGGCCAAGCGCCAGGCTTTGCCGTCCGCGACGGGGTCGCCGCCCTCGTAGGCGGCCAGTTCCTCAAGGGCGCGCTCGGGCAGGGCCCGCGATGAGGGGCGCGCCGGCTCGGGCAGCGAGCTAAGCTCGGGCACCCTGACCAGGGACGGAGATGCAACGGCCTGGGCGTAGAGCACGCGCCGCAGGTTCTCTTGCTTTATGCGCTCGTTCTCCCGCTTAAGCCTCAGCGAGCGCACAAGCGGCACGAGCCAGAACAGGGCGGAGAAGGCCAGCGGCACCACGCCTAAGCCTATGGTGATAAAGCCGAGGGCTCCTGAGCCCATGAACTCCCTGAAAAAGGTCAGCACGAAGTAATACAGGTAGCTCGCGCCGGTCACCGCGCGCTCGCTTATCAAGCCGTAGCTGGCCGCGCTAAAGAGAAAATAGCCTCCGAGCACCAGGTTGAAGGCGTTTATGCCCACATACCAGGCATTCGCCTTCCTGTCGTTGGCGGAGAAGGGCCGCAGGCGCTTGAACGGCGAATCGGAAGCGCCCGCCGCGTCGCCCTGGGCTCGGCGGAGCAGCGCGGGGAAGCGGTAGTATACCGTGCCCTCGTCGCTCGCCTCGGGAGAGCCCTCGAATTCGTAGATATAGCGGTTGATGGCCGTCTCGGCGGCCGCGGGCGGCAGCCCCGTCACCGCCATGAAATCCTCGAGCAGCACTATGCCCTTCTTGGCGCGCGCGAGCGCTATGAAGGCGCGCTTTTCTACGGCGTCATGGGCGGCGTTGGGGTCGGCCTCGCCGAATACGAAGGAGAAGATGGCTTTATGGAGGGGGCGCCTGTTTTCGCGCGTGCGCGAGCGATTATCCACCTCATAGCGCCGCTGCCCCGGACTCTTGAACAGCTCGTTATAGAACCATATGCGCACGAAGAGGTCGATGAGCCGCGCGGCAAGGCCCAGGCCGCCGCCGGAGCGGGATCGGGACTTGCCGTTGCGGTCGCTCGCGTTCGCGGCGAAGGAGGCTACGATGGCCAGCACGATGAGGGCCACGAAGAGCGCGAAGTAGCCCACCAGCATGACCATGATCCAGGCCTTGAACAGGTAGCTTGCCAGGGCCAGGGCAAAGCGCTTGGAGCCCTTCCAGAATTTCTTAAGGCCCGGGCCCAAGCCCCGGTAGCGGCTCGTAAAGCCGCGGGGAAACGAGTAGAGTATCTCGCCCGATTCGGTTACCTTGAGCCTGCCTGAGTACTCGTCGGCCACCGCGGGAAGCTCGCTTTCCACCTGGTGCTTAGGCAGGCCGGTGAACGCGACGAGGTCGGCTACGCTCGCCTCCCCTTTACGCCTCTTTAAGGCCCCGAGGAGGGTATCCTGTACCCTATCGCGCTTATAGTCGTATACCTTGGCTTCTCTGCCCATGATTCCTCCGATTAGCTTAGCGCGTCCCGTTTAGCCAGGATGGCGTTCTCGTATAACGATAGATATTCCCGCGCCGAAAGCTGCCAGGAAAATTCAAGGCGCATGGCCCTCTGGCGCATGGCTTCCAGGTGATCCTGCTTGTTGTACCAGGCCCATATGGCCCAGCCTACCGTGTCGTAGATGGCGCGGGGCGTAAGGTGGTCGAACATGAAGCCCGTGCCCGCGCCGCTGTTCTGGTCGTAGTTGGATACGGTGTCCGCCAGGCCGCCGGTGCGGTGCACGATGGGCAGGGTGCCGTAGCGCAGCGAGTACATCTGGTTGAGCCCGCAGGGCTCGTAGCGGCTGGGCATAAGGAAAAAATCCGAGCCAGCCTCGATAAGGTGGGCGATCTTCTCAGAGTAGCCGACGCGGGCCTTGAAATTCGGCAGCCGCTCCGACAGGGAACGCAGCTCAGCCTCGCACCAGGCGTCGCCCGAGCCTAAGGCTACGAACTGCAGGGCCATATCGCGGCAGAGCGGGGCCACGGCCCCATAGTCCGCGCCGAACAGCTCGCCTATGCCCTTCTGATCCGCCAGGCGCGACACCATGCCCACGATGGGCAGAGCGGGGTCCTCGGGCAGGCCGAACTCGCGCTGCAATGCCGCCTTGCAGGCCGCCTTGCCGGCCATGTCGTCGGGCGAATAGCGGGCGGGCAGGTAGCGGTCGGTGGCGGGATTCCAATCGTCCAGGTCTACGCCGTTCAGTATGCCCACGAGATCCGCGCTCCTATGGCGCAGGAGCCCATCGAGCCTATGGCCCTGTTCCGGCGTCTGTATCTCGTAGGAATAGCTGGGAGATACGGTGGTAAGCTTCTCCGCGCTCGTTATGCCCGCCTTAAGGAGATTGAGCGCATCATAGAATTCAAGGCCATAGCTATGGAAAGCCTCCCAGGGAAGCCCCAGATAGCTAAAGCTTTCTTTAGGGTATATGCCCTGATAACCAAGGTTGTGGATGGTAAGCACGGTGGCCGTGCCGGCGAAATCGCCCGCGGATTCGAGCGCGCGGTAGTACACGGGCACGAGGGAGCTCGGCCAATCGTGCGCGTGCATGATATCGGGTATCCAGGAAAGGCGCCTGCAGAGCTGGAAGGCCGCGCGCGAAAAAAAGGAGAAGCGCCGCGGGTTGTCGGCGAAGTCGCTTTCCTGGCGGTTGCCGTATATGCCGTCGCGGCCGAAATATCCCTCATGCTCGATGAAATAGACGGGCACATCGGAATCGGGCAGCGTCGATTCAAAGACCGCGCCCCAGTCTTCGCGCTGGCCCAACGGCACGCCAAGCGGTCCGTCGACGGGATGCAAATCCTTCTGTTCTATGGAATAATAGCGCGGCAACACGATGCGGGCATCGTGGCCTTCTCGGCGCAGCGCCCTTGCCAAGGCGCTTACGGCATCCGCTAAACCGCCGGACTTTGCGAAAGGCGTAGCCTCGCTGCTTACCATCAATATTTTCAAGGCAGGGCTCCTGTGGGGGCTCGCGACCGTCGTACGCGGCATGGTCATAGTCTGTAGCACGATGATTATATACGCAAGGGCCACACTTGCCCAGCGGCGCAAATAGAATTAGGATTCACGTAGCCGATAGTGGCGGAGGATACCGAGCGGCGCATATCGATGCATGGGAAAAACAATAGTAAAAAAGGAGCAGGCCATGGATAGCGTACTTATCGTAGACGACCACCCATTGTTTCGGGAAGGCTTGAAAGGCGCGCTCGAGGCGTCAGGCGCATTTGGCGCTATCACGCAGGCGGGCCTGGCCGCCGAAGCCTTGGCCATACTGCACGGCCCACGGGAGCAGCGTCCTTCTATAGTGCTCTTAGACATAAATCTGCCTGACGGCTCTGGCCTTGACTTGCTTGAGCGCTTTACCGGGCTTAGCGACGCGCCGCGCTTCCTCATGCTCTCTATGTACGCCGACCGGGCCATCGTTCTCAAGGCCGTAATCGCCGGCGCCCACGGCTACGCATCCAAGCAGATACCCCTTGAAGCGCTCATACTCGGCATAAAGCTCGTGGCGACGGACCAGATTTTTATAGAATCCGAACTATTGCGCGACCTGCTCACCCCCAGGCAGCTTCATACCAAGGACGAGGCTCAGGCAAAGGAGGTCTTGCGCTCTCTCTCCCCGCGAGAACTGGATACCTTCAGCCTCCTGGCCAAGGGCGACAGCGTAAAAGAGATAGCGGCGGCTTTGGGAGTAAGCGTGCGCACGGCGGAAAACTACCAGAGCGGGCTCTATTCCAAGCTGGGTTTCAGGTCTCCCGTGGATTTAGTGCGGCTTGCCCTTCGCGCCGGCATTATAGAGCCCTAGGCAGAAAGCCCAAAGGCTCACACGAAGGTATTTTCGTTTCGTATTCTCACAAGTCGCGGACGTATTCTCACGAAGGCCTGCGTTTATTCTCAATAGCTTTCAAGAAAATGCGAGGTATAATTTCAAGCAATTAATAATTATCTATAATTTTCAGTTCAACCCCGCGCACGCGGGGTTTTGTTTTTGCAGCTTAGCGGTATCCGGCGCGCGGATCGAGGCCGCCGCGCAGTCTACGCATAGGCCGCTCAGGTATAGCGCATGGTGCATGACCCGTAAGCCGCGCTCCTGCTCAAGCTCGGCCACCAAGCCGCCCAGCCTGCATGCGCCAAGATCGACGAAGCGGTGGCAAGCCTCGCAGTGGAACCAATGCCTATGCCCCGTGCTCCCGGCGCTGTAGTAGCGCTCCGTGCCATGCGCGTCGCAGTGCAGTACGAAAGACTCGGCTTTGCCCTTGGCCTCTAGATAGCTCAAGGCCCGGTATACCGTGGCCTGGTCGCAGGCGCCGCCTATGCCTGCATAGACGGCGGCGGCGGACAGAGGCTCGGCTGAGCCCTCAAGCGCCTCAAGCACCAGGGAGCGCGCGCGGGTCACGGCAGCCTCCGCGAGGCGCGCCGCTTGGCTAATGAGCCGATTAGCCCGGTAAGCGCCGCGCTGCCCAAGAACACCGCGCCGGCTATTACCACGACGAGGGCGCCGGTGGGCAGATCCAGGCTCCAGCTCAAGGCTAAGCCGCTTATGGAGAACAAGACGGATAACAGCACCGCGCCTACCATCATGCCGGCAAGATTCCGCACGGCGTAGCCCGCCGTGCCCGCAGGCAGGGTAAGCATGGCTATGACCATGACTATGCCCACGAAGGTCTGCAATAGCACGACGGCTATGGCGGTCACGCTGAGTATGCCCAGGAAAACCGCGTCGGCCGGCACGCCCCGCGTACGGGCGAATTCCTCATCGAAGGCAGAGGCTTCTATCTGCGGATAGAAGGCAATAGCCAGGGCCAGCACGATGACGTCGAGTACGGCCAGCATAATGAGGTCGCGGCTGGATACGAGGAGTATATTGCCGAACAGATAACTCATGGGGTCGGCATAGCCGGGCGTCTTGGCTATGAAGAGCACGCCTATGCTCATGCCTATGGCCCAAAGCGCGTTGATGACCGTATCTTCCCGCTGCTTGGCCTTGAGCGATACCACGCCTATGAGGCCGGCGGCCAGCACGGCGAAAACCAGCGCGCCTACGATGGGCGGCAAGCCGGGCACTATGCCCCGCGCGGACAGGAAGAGCGCCATGCCTATGCCGCCGAGCACGGCGTGGGAAATGGCCCCCGCCAGGCCCGCTATGCGCTTAACGGTTACGATAGAGCCGAGCACGCCGAAAAGCACCGACGAAAGGAGCCCCGCCAGGGCGGCGTTGCGTACGAAGGGCATGGAAGGATCGAATAAGGCCGAAAGAAACCCGCTCATTTCTTACTTCCCCCGCAGCAGAGTTCGTCAGGCAAGGCCGTGTCGTGCAGGACGCGCAAAGCCTCCCCACCACAGCGGTCGGCAGGAGCCTCCGTGGTGGGCAGGACCGCGTGCCTTGCCACGATGCGCCCCGCCTCCCTGTGCTCGCCTACGCAGAGCACGGCGTCGGTCAGCGCCGATACGTAACCGGTATCGTGGGTAACCACCAGTATCGTGGCTGAGCCCTTGATATCGCCGAGCGCCTTGTACAGGCGCTTTTCGCTCTCGGCGTCCATATTGGCGCTCGGCTCATCAAGAATAAGGAAGCTCGGCTCGGCGGCGAGCGCCCGCGCCACGAGCACCCTGCGGCGCTGTCCGCCGGAAAGGGCGTTGTACGGCCTATGCCTCAGGTCGGCCACGTCCATGAGCTCGAGGGCCCGGCTAACGGCCGCCGCGTCGGCGGGGCGGTAACGGCGCCACAGGCCGCTCAGCCTGCCCATGCGCACCACCTCCTCGACTGAAATAGGAAAGGCGGGATCATAGGACGAATATTGAGGCACATAGCCCACGGCCGAGCGCGTGGATGAGGGCTCAAGCCCCAATACGCGTACCGTGCCGCTGCCCGGCTGGGCGAGGCCGAGTATAAGGCGCAATATGGTGGTCTTGCCCGCGCCGTTCGGCCCGAGCAAAACGGCGAATTCCCGCTCGTGCACATGGAATGACGCGTCGCGAAGAACGGCGACATTGCCGTAAGAATAGCCGACTCCTGAGAACTCTACCGCTAAAGAAGGCGTTATGCTTGCCATGGTTTTATCCTATGCCTCCGCCGCCCGAGGCGCAAGCGCCTTGAGCGGCGGAGCATGCTAAAGCGCCACCGATTAGCGCGCCGCTTTAAGCAAAGCGTCGGCCATAAGCCGCTGGTTGCCCAGCCAGTCGGCTGAAAGCGGATCTATCTGCAGTACCTGGCCCCCTATGGCCTTTGCCACCGAGCGCGCGGCATTGCTGGGGAACTGCGCCTGAACGAATATCACCGTGGCCCCATCCGCCTTAGCCTCGTCTATCAACGCGGCGAGAGCCTTCTGGGTCGGCTCTTTGCCTCCCGTTTCCACCGCTTCCTGAATGATGCCGAATTCATCGAGGAAATATCCGAAGGCCGGGTGGAAGACGAATACGGGCCTGCCTCTCAAAGCGGCAAGCTTTACGCCGAGTTCGATGAAAAGCTGGTCGATTTCCTTGGCGAAGCTCTCATAGTTGGCGGCATAGACGGAGGCGTTCGCGGCGTCGATAGCGCTTAAGGCGTCGCGTATGTGGCGCGCCTGTACCTTCACGCTGTCCCGGCCAAGCCATACATGGGGGTCGATACCCTCGTCACCGTGCTCATCCTCATGGTCGCCTTCGGCTTCGTGGCCCTCCTCCTCATGCCCGTGCGCCTCGAGGCTCCTATAGCGTATGCCCTCCGTGGTATCCACGAGGCGGAGTTCCGGATACAGGGCGCTGATCTTAGGCTCAAGGGCATGCTCGAACTCAACGCCCACGGTGAACCAGGCCGCCGCCCGGGAAAGATCCGCCATCTGCCTAGGGCTCGGCTCGTAGGCATGCGGGCTTTGCCCCGGGCCCACGATGGTAAGCACCTCAAAGCTATCGCCGGCTATGCGCTCGACGAAATATGATTGAGGCAGCACGCTTACGGCGACGAGAGGCTTTCCTGAACCCGCGGCCTCCTTGCCGCCTGCGGCATGGACGCCAATGATTGCTATAAAAGCCAGTGCGGCGGCGATAAGCGCAGACCGTATCTTCATGGTAACTCCTTGTATGCTGACAGGCCCCGGCGGATTTTCTGCCAAAGGCCCGCTTCCCTGGCATGCTAGGCAAGCCAATATTGCAAGCGATTTGCAATAATATACGCAAACAAGGACTTTTTTGCAAGCGGATCGCAAATAAATAAGGCCTAAGGCCATAATGCGGCCTTAGGCGCGTAGATCTAGCTCAAATCATCGGCGCCTTGCGGCTCCTCGCTCGCCGCGGCGGCTCCGGAACGCTCAAACTTGAATTTCGCCTCCACGCCGCCGGCGTTCTTCTTTTTCTTTCCCCCGCCTTCGCTATGGCCCCCATAGCCAGGCTTTATCAGTATATGCGATAGCACCACGAGGCCCCATGCCTGCCAGTAAGATATAGTCTTAAGCCCGAAGATTTCCGGCATGAGCCAATTCCACAGCAGCATGACTATCCAGCCGAACAGAAAGGCGAAGAGCACGGCCAAGGCTATGCCGCCGAGTATCATAGGTATGAGCATAGCCCATTTGAAGCCGCCATCCTCTTTGACAAAAAAGCGTTTCATCGTCGTCCCCCTCATTGGAAATTCTGTAAGTCCTTGCGCAGCTTGGCTAGGCCATATCGCTTGCGCGAGGCTATGGTATCGATGGGCAGGCCCGTGCGTTCCGCAAGCTCCCGTAGGGTTTCGCCACGGAGGCAGAGCGCCTCTATGGCCTCGCGCTGCTCCGCAGGCAGGCGCGATAGGGCCTCATCTAAGGCGGCGCCGAGCTCGCCGCGCTCCGCCTCTAGCGCGGGGTCTCCATAAGGAGCCGCCAGCGTATCCTCAAGCCCATCAAGCCCGCTCTCCGGACCGCGGCGCTTCCGGCTGCGCCACAGATCCAACAGGGCATAGGCCGCGCAGCGCCACAGCCACGCCGCCAGGTCGCGGATGGGTTCCATGGCGTCGAGGTTGGCGCAGGCTTTGAAAAAGGCGTCGTGGAGGATATCGCGGGCGCTTTCGGGATCCGCCTTCGCGGCGAGCCACGCGTAGAGCCGCGCGCCCTGCTCGCGATAGAGGCTTTCCATTCTTTCGGCACCGTTCTTGTCCATCGTATATACAGACGAATGAGAAGCCGTTTTTGTCTAGCTCGCGCTTAGATTTTTTCCAGCTGGGTAATCAAGGCCCTAAAGTCCTTGGGGTACGGGGCCTCGAAGCTAAGCTTTTCCCCGCTTGCCGGATGGGCGAACTCTATGCGGAAGGCATGGAGGGCGGTGCGGCTTATAAGCGGCCGCTCGCCGTGGGGGTCGCCCTTCCAGCGCCGTTTTACCGTTGACAGGAAAAGAGGCTCGCCGTCGCCATAGAGGGGGTCGCCTACCACCGGATAGCCGAGCGCGGCCAGGTGCACCCGTATCTGATGCGTGCGGCCGGTACGCGGATAGGCTTCCACTATGGCTAGCTGCCCATGTACGCCTAGCACGGTAAAATCGGTGGCGGAGGGCTTGCCGGTTCCGTCGATTATCGTGCGGTGAAGGCGGTCGCCGTCAGGCATAAGGGGCAACTCGCAGCTCGTTACCGTCCAGCTCGGCCTGCCCCGCGCCACCGCGCGGTAGGTCTTACGCACCTGGGCAAACTCGAAGGCCGTGGACAGCGCCTTGTGAGCGTCCTCGTCGCGGGCAAAAAGGAGCACGCCGGACGTATCCTTGTCCAAGCGGTGCACGGGCCAGAGCCGGCCATGCGCCGCCTCCAGCTCGCGGCTGGCCACCGCGGCGTCCGGATCATAGCGGTCAGGCGCGGATAAAAGGCCCGCGGGCTTATTGACTACGAGCAGGCTCGCGTCTGCATAGATGATGGGTATGTCGTAATTCATATCGCGGCAGAGTATATAGAAAAGACCGGCCCAGCGCTACGGCTCGCCGCGCGAAGGCGTGCAATGCCGCCAAAAGGCGGCCATAAACCCAATAACGGCGCTAATTCGCGCACATTGCGCATCGTTATGCGGAATTTCGGCGCTAATCCCCTTGCCGCGAGGCCTGCCTTTTTAGTATTTTTCTTGCCAGAACCAGTCCTGGTTCGACGAATCGTTCTCGATTCGACGAGCTTATTTCAGGCTCGGAATACCGTACTACCATAAACGCCCATGGCCGTATGGCTATACGTCAGGGTCACCGTGTTACGGACATGGCGGGGCGGCAGACACCCACAAGGAAAAGGGAGATAAGATCATGGCTAAGCAACTGCTTTTCAGCGAGGATGCCCGCAGGAGGCTCCTCTCCGGCGTAGAACAGATTTCTCGCGCGGTTAAGGTTACCCTCGGCCCCAAGGGCCGCAACGTGCTCCTCGACAAGAAATTCGGCGCTCCCACGGTTACCAAGGACGGCGTGTCCGTAGCCAAGGAAGTAGAGCTCGAAGACCCCTATGAGAACATGGGCGCCCAGCTTCTTAAGGAAGTGGCCACCAAGACCAACGACATAGCCGGCGACGGTACCACCACCGCTACCGTCCTTGCCTACTCCATGGTAAAAGAAGGCCTCAAGGCCGTAGCCGCCGGCATCGACCCCATGGCCATCAAGCGCGGCATGGACAAGGCCGTGGCCCTGGCCATAGACGAGATCAAGAAGAACTCCAAGGATATCAAGGAGAAGGACGAGATCGCGCACGTAGCCTCCGTATCCGCCAACAACGACATGGAAATAGGCGAGCAGATCGCCGACGCCATGGAGAAGGTGGGCAAGGACGGCGTCATAACCGTGGAAGAGTCCAAGACCATGGACACCACCATAGACTTCGTCGAGGGCATGCAGTTCGACCGCGGTTACCTCTCTCCCTACTTCGTTACCAACCGCGACACCATGACCAGCGTGTTCGAGAACCCCTTCATCCTCATCCACGACAAGAAGATCTCTTCCATGAAGGACCTTCTGCCCGTGCTCGAGAAGATAGCCCAGACCGGCAAGCCCCTGGTCATCGTGGCCGAGGACGTGGACGGCGAAGCCCTGGCTACCCTCGTGGTCAACCACCTGCGCGGCACCATCAACGTATGCGCCGTCAAGGCCCCCGGCTTCGGCGACCGCCGCAAGGCCATGCTTGAAGACATCGCCATACTTACCGGCGGCGAGGTCGTGTGCGAAGAGCTTGGCATGAAGCTCGAGAACACCGAGATGAGCCAGCTCGGCACCGCCAAGACCGTTAAGATCGACAAGGATAACACCACGATCATTAACGGCGCCGGCAAGCAGAAGGACATAGACGAGCGCAAGGCCCAGATCAAGGCCCAGATAGAAGACACCTCCAGCGATTACGACCGCGAGAAGCTCCAGGAGCGCCTTGCCAAGCTCGCCGGCGGCGTGGCCGTCATCAACGTAGGCGCCGCCACCGAAGTCGAGATGAAGGAAAAGAAGCACCGCGTGGAAGACGCCCTCTCCGCCACCCGCGCCGCCATAGAGGAAGGCATAGTCCCCGGCGGCGGCCTGGCCCTCGTGCAGGCGGCCCTTGCGCTGGAGAAGGCCGACATGTCCAAGTTCACCGACGACGAGAAGGTGGGCTTTAAGACCGTGAAGCGCGCCCTTGAGGAGCCTATCCGCCAGATAGCCGAGAACGCCGGCGTAGACGGCGCCGTGGTTGCCGACCGCGCCAAGAGCGAGAAGAAGGGCATAGGCTTCGACGCCGCCAAGATGGAATGGGTAGACATGGTAAAGGCCGGTATTATCGACCCCGCCAAAGTCACCCGCT
>JBFZES010000290.1:0-4438 GCA_041306725.1 Spirochaetaceae bacterium
CCGACCGAAACATGAAGGCCTACCATCACCTAGACCTTAAGCGGGAGCTCCTCGATACCGCCCTCGTCCTTCTCCGGGAAAAGGGAATCAAGGGCTTTTCGCTCCGCGAGCTGGCGTCTCGGGCCGGAGTCAGCCACGCCGCGCCTTACCGGCACTTCGCGGGCAAGGACGCGCTCATATCCGACCTCATGCTGGAAGGACACCGACGCCTCGCCTCGGCCTTAAACGCCGCTCGCCAAGGCGTAGCGGGCAGCGCCGCGGAGCGTCTCCTGGCCCTTGGCCGAGCCTACCTGGGCTTCGCGCGGGAATACCCGGAGCACCTGTCCATCATGTTTTCGGCGCTAGGGATGAACGCGGCCTTCGCCTTGGAAAAGGCCCATTCCGCCGCCGGTTCGTCGGCGTACGATTCCTTCAGTCCCCTCGAGGCCACCGTCCGGGAATGCCAGGCTGAGGGTAGCCTCGACCCCAAGGCCGGCGCCGAAGCCCTCGCCATGGCCATATGGTCGCAGGTACACGGGCTTTCGCTCCTCCGGAACGAGGGCATCATAGAGGCCATGTCCAGGATGAGGGGCGGCGACGAGGGGCTAACGATCGAAGCCATCTTTGGCATACTCGCGGCGCAGTACGGTAAACCCGGCCGATAAGCCCGCGACTCCAAGAGCCTTAAGAGAGCAGGGCGGCCAGCCGGCCCGCCCAGGCCTTCATGGCTTCCGCATCGAAGCGATCCAGGGGCAGGCCTTTTGGCACGCCGAATATGAAATGCATGAGGCCGGGCAGCCGGGCCGCTATCCTGCCGGGCAGGATAGTCGAGGCCCTTGCGCCCATGGCCGCCGCCGCGGCGGCGCTGCCCTTCTCTATGGCGGAGTTCCAACGCTTGGACGCCTGCCCATACATGTAGGATACGGTAAAAAGCGCCGTAGCCTTGCCCGCGAGGGCGGCCGCGCCGGTCGCGATGAATGCGCTCAGCTCAGGCGCGGGGCGCATGCCGTTTATAGGCCCGCCGAGCACGATGGCATCATAGCCATCGAACGAGCCAAGCTGGGCAAGCGGCCTGCACTCTGCCTTGTGCCCCAACGCGGATAGCGCGCGCGCCAGCTCGCCTGCATACGCTTCCGTAGTGCCGGTCTTCGTCCAATAGCCGATAAGAACTTTTGCCATGGCGGTCTCCTTGTTTCTAGATTCTTGTTTCTAGATTCTAGATTCTAGATTCAAGATTCTAGATTCCTGATTTTAGAATATAGAATACAGAATCTAGAATCTAGCTTCCCCTTATCGTATCATATACGGCATAAGCCGATAAACAAATCGGCGAAGGGACCTGCTATGGGTTTTAAGCTGTTCGGGGGCTGGAAGGGTAAGCGCGATCGGGATTCGTCCGCCCAACCGGCAGCCATGCCTGAGAAGCCCGCGCCCCCCGAGGCGCTCGCTATAGAGAAGCCGCTCGACGCTTTATCCGTGGGCTTTCTATTCCCTCTCGCATTCCAGGTCGGCGACGTGCCCGTCAGGGCTAGGGCCCTGCGCTTAATGGCTGGCGGCGAGGCTTTCGGCGGAAAACCCGAAGGCCCCTGGTTCTTTTGGAAAGCCGACACCGCATCAGGCCCCTTAAGCGCCTACTGGGAACTGCCCGGCCCGCCCGGCGAGGAGCAAGGGGCGTCCGCCTGGGCCAAGACGGCAAGAACGCTCGCGGCCGCCGCGGCCACCCAGGTAAAGGCAAGCCTCTCCGCGCGGCCGGAAACTAGGCCGACGAGCTTCAGCGCGGGCCCCTGCCCCGCTCCGGCGCTAAGCGCTAAGCCCGTATTCCGCGCCGACTTTCGCTATGCGGCCCGCGGCGCATTCCGGGAGGGCAGCGTCTACGCAAGCGTACGCTCTCCGCTGGCCTTGGCTCGCGCGCTGGCCGGCGCCGACGAGGCCAACGCGCTGGACCCCATAGGAACCATGGTATCATTGTCCGCGGCTTTAAGGAGAGAAGCTCCCGACGGCTACTGGGCCGCCAGGGCGTTTACGTATCCCGCTCTTCGCGGCGTGCCCTATCTTCCCGTATATGAGCTCTTGAATATGCTATCCGATAGAGACGCCCAACTGGTAATCCAAAATCACCTGGTCATAAAGACGCCCGGGGCCATGCTAGGCTCGATCTTCCTCTACCGCGGGCGGTCAAAGGCGGCGGAGGGCACGCGGGAGCGCGTCGAAGCCCCCCATTCCTTCGATCACCTCAGAATTTATCCGTATCTGCCCGCTTCGGTCTTTACGGAAGGCAGGCTGTCGGCAGCCAACGCGGCTGAGGGCCTAGAGGAATTCCTGCGGCGCAACGACGAGGCATATGAGGGCCTGTTCCAGGCGCTGCGAAGGGATACCCTGTCCCTCTCGCCGGAGGGAAGCGAGCTGATACGCTCGGTATACCTGAGCCAGGTATACGGCGCGAAGCGGCAGGCCTTCGACGCGCTCGTGAAGGAGGGCAAGCCCTTCGACGAGCTTAAGAGGCTGCCAGAGTCCATAGCGCGGCGGGCCGTGGACGCGAGCGGCGCCGATGCGATAGCCGCCGGCGTATACGGCTCGGAAGAAGCGCTCGCTTACCTAGCCCGCTGGTGCTCGCGCAGAAAACAGGACGCCATAGCGGAGGGGCTCGAGCGCATTGCCTCGACGCTTAATGATGGCAGCGCCGATATAGGCGCCATCATGGCCGATCGCGAGGCCTTGGCCGACAAAGCCGCGGCCATACTCGAGGCAGACCGGCATGCAGCGGGAGCGGGCGGAAGACGGGGCAAGAGAAGCTGAGCGCCCGCGATGGCTACGGGGGATTTTTGCCCTAGATAAATGGGAATATTTGCATTACAATCCGTGCATAGACAAAGTGCTGAGAGGAATAAGGTTCCCCGATGCAAAAAAATATGGATATGGTCGATTTGCTTGAATCATTGGAATCCTCAGATCATGATCAGATGCCCAACAGGCTGTCTGGAATGCTTTCCTCGCCCATCCACGATTTTGCCCCCGAGTCAGGCAAAAACAAAACCGCTCCCCTTGGCGGCGTGCTCACCGATACCGGGGAGTCCATATTTTCCCAATTGCTTGAACGCATCGTACAGGGCTATGCCCTCAAGCTCGAGGACGGCGCCGAAGAATCGAGCGCGAGCCTGGAAATACTCCTCGACGGCGTATCGGACTCGGTGCTTATCATGTCCCAGGCAGGCGTCATACTCGAGGCGAACCAGGCCTTTTACGTAACCTTCGGCTACGCCCGGGGCGAACTGCTCGGCAAGCCCATATACGAATTGCTGCCTGACGCGTACCGGGGAGCCTTCCATGAACGCTTGGCGGAATTTTCTATACACGGCAGCCTGAACCGTCCGGCTGAAAGCGAGGATATACTCGCCTTTAGGGGCCAACGGAAAGACGGCCAGATACTGTCCATGGACTGCATCCTGTCGGCCATCCATCTGCGCGGCGAGTCGGCGGTCATAGCCCTTATACGGGATCTGTCCTTCGACCATTCGCTCATACAGCAGCTCAAAGAGAGCAAAGAGCATTACGTAGCCCTGTCCGAGACGATCACCGAGGCTATTTTCCGGCTCGACGCCGATTTCAAGATCATCTTCGCCAATTCCGGTGTTAAGAACACCTTCGGCTTTGAACGGGAAGACGTGCTCGGCAAGCCCTTCAGCGTACTCTTCCCCCCGGAAGTCTTTAGCAAGCATGAAAGCGAGTTCCTTAAATACTTCTACGTCGACGATAAGGACAGGGTGGCCCTCGGCCTTAAGCGCACCTTCGAATTCCTGGGCAAGACCAAGCACCGCGGCGTGGCCCCCATGGAAATGTCCTTCGGCAACTCGAAGGACTACCTCGGCCGCACCCTCACCTGCATCATCCGCGATATTACCCAGCGGAAAATGCTGGAACGCAAGCTGAGGCACCTGGCCTACCACGACAAGCTTACCGGGCTGGGCAACCGCGACCTTTTTAACGAGGAAATGCACCTGCTCCTCAATAGCCTTGAGCAGGGGCAGGCGCTTCGGGGCTCGGTGCTGTTTCTGGACCTTGACGGCTTCAAGCAGGTAAACGATACGCTGGGCCATGACGCGGGCGACGAGATCCTTATCGAGACCGCCCGCCGCATACGCGTGTGCCTGCGAGAGCGCGACGTAGCGTACCGCTTCGGAGGAGACGAGTTCGTAATCATCCTCTCAAGCATTAAGGACATCACCGACAGCGTCGTCGTGTCCGAACGCATACTGTCCAGCGTGGCCGAGCCTTTCATCCTGCGTTCCAAGGTAAAGACCGCCGGAAGCAGGGTAAGCGTAGGCGTATCGATAGGCGTGGCCATCATACCGGACCACGGCCGCACCATAGAGGAAGCCACGAAGAGCGCTGACATAGCCATGTATTGCTCCAAGGAAGACGGCAAGAACCGCTACACGCTCTACGACCCCGAATTTTCCGA
>JBFZES010000291.1:0-6070 GCA_041306725.1 Spirochaetaceae bacterium
CGGCCTGACCATCGGCGCGGCAAAGGGCGCGTTGAGCGTCGTATACCCCTTCCTTCTTCTTGAGCCTATCATACACATGCTTACCGCAAAGTACTGGTACGAGCGGAAGGGCGGAGAAGTAAACGCCGGCAGCCGGGTTACGGCCCGCCGGGCCGCAATGCCGGCGCAGATAATCAGGAACGCGGGCCGCCTTTCCATCGACGCATTGCGTGCCCTACGCAAAGGATCCGTCATCGAACTGCCGGACGATGAGGGCGAGCGGGCCTGGCTCAGGCTGGGCGGCGCCCGCGTGGCGGAGCTTTCAGGCATCGAGCGCGTCGGCTCTAGCATAGCCGCGAAAATAGACGGAGCCGCCGCCGCGCAGGCCGGCGCTCCCGGCGCGGGAAGCGACCCTATGGCCACGCTCGCCTCAGAGTTTAAAGCCGGGCTTGAATCCGTGCGCACGGGCGTATCGGAGGCCATGGCCGCCATGGCCCGCCAGATAGGGGAGCTTAAAGGCGGCCAGGAGGACCTGTCCGACCGCGTACTCTTCGGGCAGGCCGACGCCGCGAGCCTGGGCTTATCGGGTAAGCCCTTCGCCTCGCTCGCCGGCGTACCCGCCGAGCCCTTCGCGCTCTTCCTCTCGAACGAGCGCCCTCAAGTATGCGCGCTCGTACTGTCCTTCCTGGACGACGCCTTAGGCGCACGGCTTCTGTCGCTGCTGCCCGAGGCGCTGCAGCCGGACGTGACGCGCCGCGTGGCGACCATGGACTGGGTAACGCCGCAGGTGCTGTCCGAGACGGAACGCATCCTGGCCAAGAAGCTGTCGGCTATAGAAAAATCGGGCTTCGAGGCGGGGGGCGTCAAGAAGATCGTCGGCATACTCAACCTCTCGCCGCGCGATACCGAGCGGCGCGTCATAACGGCGCTCGACTCAAGCGACCCGCTATTAGCCGAATCGATCAAGCGCAGCATGTTCGTGTTCGAGGACATCATCATACTGGACGACGAGTCTATACGCGCGGTGCTGGAACAGGCAGACGAGCGCGACATACTCCTGGCTATGAAGCTGGTGGAGGAAGGCGAGCGCGAGCGCCTCTTTAAGCGCCTGCCTGGCGATAGGCGCGAGCGCCTCAGGTCCGAGTTCGCGGCCCTGGGCAGGATGCGGCTTAAGGACTGCGACGAGGCCGGTATGCGGGTCGTGGCCCTTATACGCGCATTGGAGGAAGAGGGGCGCATAAGCGTACTTAGGGCCGACGAATAGGGCCCGTATGCAACTTTTCTTGCCCTCCGCGCGTCCTACAGCGCGGAGGGTTTTATATGCTCTACGATTACGACTCCCATACCCTGGCCGATATAGCCGTGCGCGGGGCCCTGCTGTATCACTCGCTGCCCGCCTTAGGCATGGCCGATGCCAAGGCCATAAGCTACCTGGAGCTTGAGCGCCTGTCCCGCCAGGGAGCGGCGCGCCTTCAGGCCCTAGGCGTGGCCAAGGGCGACCGCGTGCTCCTGCTTTCGGAGAACCGCCCCGAGTGGGGCATAGCGTCCTTCGCCATAGCCCGCGCCGGCGCCATAGCGGTGCCCGTTCTGCCGGACTTTAGCGAGGCGCAAGTCCTCGCCATAGCGGAGCACTCGGGCGCTAAGGCGGCCATCGCGTCGGCCAAGCAGGCGAAGAAGCTGTCCGCCGCGGCGCTGCAGCTCATAGCCGTCGAGGAGCTGTCTACCCCGACGGCCGACGCCGCCCTGGCCGAGCGCGCGGAAGCCTTCGCCTCGCCCCCTATTAGCCCGGGCGACTTGGCGGCCATCGTCTATACCTCGGGCACGACCGGAACGCCCAAGGGCGTCATGCTCAGCCACCGCAATTACCTGGCCGATGCCCTGGCCTGCCGCTCCATCATCGTCCTGAGCCCCAATGACCTCCTCCTATCCATACTGCCCCTCGCCCACGCCTATGAATACACCATAGGCTTTCTCATACCCATGATGTACGGCGCTTCCATACGCTATTTAGACCGGCCTCCCTCCGCCTCCGCCCTGCTGCCGGCCCTGGCGTCGCTGCGCCCCACGATAGTGCTGAGCGTGCCACTGGTCATAGAGAAGGTATACAAGGCCGGGGTAAAGCCCGGGCTCGAGGCCATAGCCCTGTACCGTCATGGGCTCTTTAAGCCCCTCCTCGAGCGGGTGGCGGGAGCCAAGCTCAAGCGCTCCTTCGGCGGCCGCCTACGCTTCTTCGGCATAGGAGGGGCGCCCCTAGACCCCGAGGTGGAGCGCTTCCTTATCGCCGCGCGCTTCCCCTACGCCATAGGCTACGGCCTTACCGAGACCGCGCCCATCATAGCGGCATCGGCCGTGGGCAAGACTACGCCGCGCGCAGCCGGCCCCGCCCTTGAAGGCGCGGATATCAAGCTGGCTGACTTAAAGGGCGCGGCGGAGGACCCCGCCCTTATGGTGGGCGAGCTGCGCGTGCGCGGGCCCATGGTATTCTCCGGCTACTATAAGGACGATGAGCGCACCACGGAGGCCTTTGACGAAGAGGGCTATTTCCGCACCGGAGACCTTGGCTTTAAGGACGACAAGGGGCGCTTCCACCTGCGCGGCCGCTCCAAGAACATGATACTGGGTCCTTCAGGGGAGAATATCTACCCTGAGGAGCTTGAAGCCCTGCTCAACCGCTCGCCCTATGTGGCCGAATCCCTGGTGTACGCGGACGTGGAAGGGCTAGGCGCCCTGGTGCAGCTCAAGCCCGAATTGCTCGAGGAGCTGGCCGCCTGCGCGCAGGACGGGCTGGCCGGAGCGGAACGCCTGGCCTCGCGCTGGGGCAAGGCCGCGGGCGAGGCCCTGCAGGGGGCCGTGGCCCAGCTGGGGCAGGCTGGCAAGGCCGCCGAACACGCCGCGCAGCGCATACTGGAGCTGGTGCGCAAAGAGGCCAACGCCAAGCTTGCCAGCTTCTCGCGCATAAGCAGCGTGGCGGCCCAGGACGAGCCTTTCGAGAAGACGCCCACGCAGAAGATCAAGCGCTACTTGTATCCAAAGACCAGCCGCCCGTAGCGGGGCTTAAGGCGCTAACGAGGTAGGGTAGGCACTCTCCCAGGGCCGCAGCAAGGGCGAAAGGCGGGTTTACGGCCATGATGCCCGATCCCGCCATGCCGCGCTCGCCGGGCGCGTTTACGCGCAGCCAGAGCCTGGCGTCGAGCCAGGGCCGCCCGGCCGCCTCAGCCTCCGCCCGCAAAAGCGCGGGAAAGGCCTTGGCTTCGGCGCGCTCAAGGAGGGGGTACCATAGCAGGTACGACCCCGTGGCGAAGCGCTTGAGCGCCTCGCGCAAGGCGCGCTGAACCCCCTCATAGTCTGAAGCCAGTTCGTAAGAAGGGTCGATAAGGCAGAGCGCGCGCTTGGATAGAGGCGGCACTACGGCCTTTACGCCCGAAAAGCCGTCCTCCCTGCGCACCCGCGCGCGCGGCTCATCGCTAAAGCGTTCCTGTAGCAAGGCGTAATCGGCGGGATGCAGCTCGAAGAACACGGCCTTATCCCGCGCGCGCAGTCGGCTCAGGGCAAGCGCCGGCGAGCCGGGGTAGGCCGACTGAGCCCCCTCTTTTGCCCTGAACGCCGCTATGGCCTCCAAGTAGGCTCCTAGCGCTTCAGGCAGGGCCGCTTTTAGCGTAGCGGGCGCGGCGTCTGAGCCAAGGGCCGAATCCCGGGCGTAGGAGCGCAGCCTTTCGTAGCCCTCTTCCCACTCGCGGTTCTGGCTGGCGTAGCCCGTATCCAGCTCGTAGGAGCCAGCGCCGGCGTGGCTGTCCACGTAGAGCAGGGGCGCGTCCTTCTTGGCCATATAGTCCAGGCAGCACACGAGGGCCGCGTGCTTAAGGATGTCGGCATGGTTGCCCGCGTGGAAGGCGTGCCTATAGCTTAGCACCGTGGCTGTACCGTCATGCCTGCAGTATCCTTTAGGGCAGCGCTCTTAAGCAAGTGCCCGCACTAGCGCCATAAAAGGCTTTTAGGCTATAGTTTTGCCCGCGAGGTGACACCATGTTGCAAACCATAGAAGGCGACGCCTACCATAGCCCCGAGGGCATACGGGCCTGCCTGCGCGAATACCTGATGCTCGGCACGCGCTGGAGCCCGTACACCAAGTTTTTCGGCATCATGTTCCGCTCCCGCGCCCTCGCCCTTAAAGGGCTCTATGACGACGAGGCCTGGGCGGCAAGCTCGCTCGAGGTCATGCATAGCCTGGAGCGCTGCGGCGCGCGCTTCCATATAAGCGGCCTCGACCGGCTGCGCTCGCTTGCCGGCCCCGCGGTGTTCGTGGCCAACCACATGGGCACCCTGGAAACCATGCTGTTGCCCGGCCTCATTACCCCCATACGGCTCTGTACCTACGTGGTAAAAGAGAAATTGCTGCATGGGCCTATATGGGGCCCCATCATGCGCTCTCGCGACCCCATTGCCGTTACGCGCAGCGACCCGCGCAAAGACCTCGATACGGTGATGAGCGAAGGCGTCCGCCATTTAGCGGCGGGCAGGTCGGTCATCATCTTCCCCCAGGGCACGCGCACGCCTGAGTTCAGGCGCTCGGGCTTTAACAGCCTGGGCGTTAAGCTCGCTTCGCGCGCCGGCGTGCCCGTGCTGCCGGTTGCCCTTAAAACCGATTATTGGGGCAATTCCATGCTCATGCGCGGCTTCGGCCCGGTACGGCGGAAACTTCCCATCATGCTGGAATTCGGGGACGCTATCGCGGTAAGCGGCCGCGGCAAGGCCGAACACGAAGCCTGCCTGGACTTTATAGAGTCCAAGCTGCGCTCCTGGGGCGCCCCCGTCATAGACGAGAGCGCCGCTCCTTAAACGCTTATTTTTCCGTAAGGTTGAAAACGCCGTCCCAGCTCTTTAGGGGCGGCGTTTTTATGAATTTTTCGCAGCGCTCTATGTAGGTAGCCGAGGGACCGTCCGCGGGAACGATTTCCTGAACCCGCTTGAAGAGCGTTATTGCCGCGGACCAGTCTTTAGCCTCAAAGGCTTCTAGGCCAATGTGGAAACGCTCGACTAGCTCGAACAATTCTGCGCTCGCGGCCTCGCGCAATTCCAATATTTCGTAGAGCCGCACCGGCTCGAATATACCTACCACGCGAACGCGGTCCATCTGCCGCGCCACTATGGCGTCGCCGGCGGCGCTCACGCTGGACTGCGATGCCAATATCCAGGAGCCGTATTGCTTATTCACGCCTTCAAGCCGAGCGGCAAGGTTCACGGCATTGCCCATGATGGTGTAATTCATCTTGCGCTCGGTGCCCATATTGCCCACGACCATGTTGCCTGAATTCAAGCCTATGCGGGTGGCTAGGGGGTTGGGCGACAGGCCTTCCGCCATGAAGTGCTTATTGAGCTCAGTCTCCACCCTCTTCATGAGTACCGCCGAGCGACAGGCGCGCAGGGCGTGGTCCTCAAGGTCCAAAGGCGCGCCGAAGAAGGCGATGATGGCGTCGCCCTCATATTTGTCTATGGTGCCCTTCTGGTCCAGTATTACATCGCTCATGCCCGACAAGTAGCGGTTGAGGAGGGCGACGAGCGCTTCAGGAGACAGCTGCTCGGATATGGTGGAAAAGCCTTTAACGTCGGTGAAGAGCGCCGTCATATCCCGCGAAGCGCCGCCGAGCTTTAGGCGGCTGGGGTCCGCTATGATCTCTTCGACTACGTCGCCTGAAAGATAGGTATTGAAGGCCTGTCGCAGGAAGCTCTTCTCGCGCTCCGTGCTCAGGTAATCGAAGAGCTCTCGCGTTACTACCGCCGCGCCTAGGGCTAAAGCAGGCACCAGGGTCGGTATATAAAAGCCTTTCCAGACGAACAAGGCGAAGGACAGGCCAAGCGTGAGCAGTATGCTGCCAAAGCCTACGCCGGACCGGAGGCCGGGCTTTAAGCGCCCCATGCCGATTATGACGAGCGGCGTGAGCAGGAAGGCGGCCAGTACCCCTGCCCAGGGCTCGGCGGCTTCCAGGAAGGTCCGAGAGAGTATGGTGTCCGCCACCGCGGCGTGCGTGCCAACGTTTATGTAATCGCCGTAGAAGGGGTTTACGCCTATATCGGTCGTGCCCGTGCCTACCCA
>JBFZES010000292.1:0-4487 GCA_041306725.1 Spirochaetaceae bacterium
CGCCTGCCAATCGGTCGAGGAAAGGCTTTATGGCCAGGGGCGACGGGGAGACGGCGTTCGGCAGGGCCGAAGCGCAGCAGAGCTCGGTATCTGCCTCCTCAATGATGGTCAGCCAGCCTGCCGCGGAAAAAAGGCGCTCAGTCAGTTCCCTTACGCGCTTTAGCGCAAGTTTGCGAGCCGAGGCGTCCTGCTTGCCCCCGGCGCTGGGCCGCAGGATGAGGGCGAGCACTTCATAGCGCTCCAAGCCCTTGAGGCTAAAAAACGAACGGAGCCGCTCCGCGTCCATGCCGCTTGAGCCCAGGTCGGCGCGCAGCTCTCCTTCGAGCAGCTTCAGCGCGTGATCGACATCCCTGCCGTTGCGCGCGCCGGCCGCGCTCGCGAGCCTATTGCGCTCGATACGCTCAAGCGCGCGCCTGGCCGTTTGCAGCACTTCCGAAGCCGAAGCCGGCTTCACGAGATACTCATCGACGCCTAAGCGCAGCGCTTCCCGCGCATAATCGAAATGATCGAAAGCGGTTACGAACACTACGTGTATATCCGGGCATAGCTTCTTAAGTTCGTGCGCCGCCTTAAGTCCATCCATGCCCGGCATGCGTATATCCAGGAAAGCAAGGTCAATGGCTGCGCTGCGGGCCTGCTGTATGGCCTGCCTCCCGTTCGCCGCCTCGAGAAGCTCAAGCTCGTGGCCTTCCAGGGTAGCGAGCATGCTCCGCAGGGCCCGGCGCTCAAGCTCCTCGTCGTCCGCTATGAGTATGCGCAGGCTCAAGCGCGAGCCTCCGCCGTCTCTTCAATGGGCAGGGATATATGAACCTGCGTGCCCGCGCCAGCCTCGCTCTTTATGGCCAAATGGGCGGCGGCGCCATAGCGCAGCTCCAGGCGCTTGCGCACGTTGGCTATGCCTATGCCCTCGCTGGCCGCCGCCCCGCCGGCCTTGCGCCCTTTAAGCGGCGGCGCCATGCCCACGCCCGTATCGCTGATATTCAGGATGAGGCGGCCGCCCTTCGTATGGGCTTCTATGCTCACGCTCCCCCCCTCTTCCCTCGGCTCTATGCCGTGCCGTACCGCGTTCTCTACGAAGGGCTGTATGCTGAAACGCGGTATAAGCGCGCCTTTGGCCGAGCTCTGGGCGTTTATGGTCCAGCTGAGCCTCGAGCCGAAGCGGAGAGCCTGAAACGACAGATATTCTTCCACTATGCCCAACTCGGCTTCTACGCGTACCATGGATTCCGGCGCGCCTAAGGCGTAGCGGAACAGCCTGCCCAAGGCCAGCGATAGCCCCTCGGTCTCTTTCGCCCCCTCGAAAAGGGCCATGCGGGCTATGGTATTGAGCGCGTTAAAGAGGAAATGCGGCTGTATCTGATCCTGGAGGCTTATGAACTGAGCCTCGCGAAGCGCCCGCTCCTTCTCCATGAGTTCGCGTTCTTCCTCCCTTAAGCGCCGCTCCAGTTCGGCCTTGCCCTTCAGGTCCGCGAGCATGGAGGCTATGCTCTTGCTCATGGTATTGAAGGAGCGGGCCAATACCTCTACCTCGTCGCCCGTAGGGGCGTGCACCTCGGGCACGTCTAGTTCGCCCGCCGCTATGCGCTCGGAGGCCTGGGCTAGAGTGCGTATGGGATTAGCCACGGACTTGGAGAAGGCCGCCGCGGCCATGCCGAAGAGCGCGACGAAAAGGACGAGCCCGCCTATCGTAAGCCTGCGTATCCTGCTGATGCGCGCGATAAGGGCCTGATATCGAGCCTCGCCATAATTCATGGCCTCAGACAAGAGGGATGATAAGTAGGTATCCATGTAGCCGAAAATGCGGCCTGCGTGGGCCAGATCGAGATACCAGTCTTTATCGTTGGCCAGGCGCAATGCCACGGCGGCCTCTATGCGGTCGAAGTAGGCCTCGATGCCCCTCCTCGTGGCCTGGATTGCGAAGAAGGCATTGAGCGATTCAGGCGCCACGAGCTCCAGGCTGCTCACGACGAAGAGGAAGTCTTGGAGCTCTTCCTCCAGGGGCAGCCTTGCCGTCATCGCGGTTTCCCTGAGGGCGCGTTCCGCGCGCCCATAATGGCTGGCGAGCTCTAGCCGCAGCCTATGCACGCTGTGGTAGCGGGAAAGGCGGCCTTCGAATTCATGGATGGCGCTATAAGCGGCGAGCTGAATGGAAAGGTCTAAGAGCACCACGGCGAGTATGGCCACGCTGTAGAACATGAGCAGCTTTCTGCGTATGCTGTGGCGTATTCTCGTGTGCATGGCTCGTGGCCTAAATCATAGGCTATCGCGGAACAGCGTATCAAGCTGGCCCAGCGATACGCGCTCTACGCCCGTATCCTTGAGCCAGTCGGGGAGCACGTAGCCCCAGTCGGCCAGGAGGCAGCGCAGCCTGTGCCGGGAAGCGCCTTTAAAATGGTCAATCTGATCGTCTATAAAAAGCGCGCGCGTTGCCTTGCGCTCGTCCATGACCCGGTCTATGAAGGCTCGCTTCTCTTCCTTGCCCGAGCAGTATACGCGGGCGGCGTCCCAGGCTATGCCGTTGAAGGCCAGTATCTTCTCTATGAAGGCCGCCTCCTTCGTGGAGAGTATGAGAAAACCGTCGTTCCTCCCATAGCGGGACAACAGCTCCGCCATGCCCGGATAGAGGGGATTAAGGGAGTACCAGCGTTCAGGCTCGGCGCTTAAGAGCTCATGGCGCGCCTGATAAAAGAGGCCGTGGAAGCGATCGTCCAGCTCGCGGCGCTCCGCTATGATCGCGTCGAAGTCGGCCTGCGAGCTCGGCGACAGGCCCTCCCTCAGTGCTAGCTGTATAAACATATAGTCGCCGCCCCTGCGTATGTAGGGGCGGAGCCGCCGAAAGAGCGCCTCGTCGCCATGCCCCTCTTTAGGAAGAGGCAAACCCAGATAGAGGCCGTAGTAGGCGGCGCGCGATACCGCGTAGCACTCGGGCAGGCTGTCGCATATGACCCCGTCGAAATCGAGGAAGACGAGCGGGCGCTCGCCCTCCCCGGCCGCGCCTTGCTTTAGTCCGGCAGCCTCGGCCGCGCGGCCTTTTGCCGGGCCGGCCTCAGCCATGCAGGGGAACTCCCAGGAGCTCTATGTGCTTGCGTATATGGTCGCGCACGCAGGCATAGTGGGCTTCCTCATCGCGCTTTAAGAAGGAGAAGAAGAGGGGCCGCAGTTCGGCGTCGTTTAAGAGGCCGCCGTAGGTGACGTGCAGTAGCTGCCTGCTCTCGGGGATGGCCAAGTAGCCCGGCAGCTCCTCGTCGGGCATGCCCGTCGCCTTCGGGATTTTGGCCAGGTCCGGCGTAATATGGTAGAGCTTCAGGGCGTCCGGATAGTAGCGGTAGGCCTTGTCCAGCATGTGCCTGAACAGCTCTGGCTCGTGCAGCGATAAGGCGCGCAGCGACTCGAGCCAGCTCGTGCCCGCCGTCTTTACGTGCACGCGCAGGCCTGTAAGGCGGCCTATGATGGGGTACGCGGAGAACTTGTCGCTGCCCGAGTGTATGGACACCTTGTAGTCGCCGTAGGCCTTGGCTATGCGGCAGTGCACGACGAACTGGCGCTCGAACTCCGCGAGGTCCCCTATGTAGTCTATGCCCTTCTGGAACTCGCCTATGAAGCGCGGCGCTAAGGAATTGACCGTAACGCCCCTGCGCTTAAGCTCGGCCGCTATGAAGAGGTGATGAGAAGGTATGGTGGGCGCGGTGGTCTCGTCTATGCTTATCTCAAGGTCGTAATGCTCGCCGCGCTTGGCCCTTAGGCGCGCGTCCACCTCCACGCTAAAGTCCAGGGCCTTCCAGTACATGAGGGCGCAGCGCTTGGCTTCCAGAACGGAAAGCGTAATGGACTCGCCGCCTAGGTTGAAGGTCTTGCCCGCATAGTCGGAAAGCACGCGCTCCTTGGCCGCTCCGGATAGGGCTTCGAAGGCGTCCGTTACGGCTTGGTCGCTCCAGCCGTCGGGAGCGGGATTCATGACTTCGGTAAGGTCGAGGGTTATCATGGGCATGCCCACGTCCACGGCGGCATCTATGTCCGCGAGGGTCTTGAGGTGGTCGCCGTCGGCCCCGTAGCCGCCTTCGTAGCCTTCCTGCAATACGGAGAAGGCCGCGTCCTTGACCACCTCGGGGTAGCTCCTGCCGGTAAGGGTAAGCTCGCGCATGGACTGCTGGGCGAGCACGGGGCTAATCGCGTAGCCGCGCGCGGCGCGTATGTGGCCTGGCCCGGCGAGCCCTAAGCGGTCGCCGCAGCCTATGGTGGTCTTCCTGCCGCGCAGGGACACGGGAGCCAGGAAAGGCAGTCGCTCCCTAGCCGCCAGGTAGTTTTCGTAGCTCAATTCGGCTTCCAATACCGTATAGCCGCCAAGCGCGAAGCTGGAACCCGTAAAGCCGGCAGGCGGCTTGCCGCGGCCGGCGAGGTACAGCCTCTTTGCCCCGGAACCCTCCACGCCGCCAAGGAAGAAGAGCGTGCCGCCCTCCTTGAAGAAGGAGCGGGGGTAGTAGTAGGCT
>JBFZES010000293.1:0-2600 GCA_041306725.1 Spirochaetaceae bacterium
ATGAGCCCTGCCTCCACGAGGCTGCGCGGCCCGTCTGACGCCTGCCAGGCGCCAAGCAGCCTGAACCGCGTCGCGCAGCTCTCGGCGAGCGATCCCCGCTTGCCGCGTTCCGTTTGATCGGCTTTGCCATTTTGCTTGCCGGTTTCATCCGCGGCGATGAGCGGTCTATCTGCGCCGTAGCGCCTTTTCTTCCGTACAGTGCTAGTATCGTCCGGGCTCAGCCAGCCTTCCGCGAGGCGGCAGCCCGGCGGAAAAGACCCGTGCGTAACGGCAAGGTAGCGCTTATCGATGGCCTGAGCCTTGTGCGCCTCCTGGGCATAAAGGGCCGCGGCGGCGTTTTTGGCCACCAGCACGAGGCCGGATGTTTCCCTGTCGAGTCTGGTAATGATATGGACCGTCTTCAGCTTCTGCTTGAGCAGGCTCCACAGCGTGTTGTTAAAATATACGCCGCTCGGATGGACGGGCAGGAGCGGAGGCTTATCCGCGATGAGGTAGTCCTCGTCCTCATAGGCTAGGCCGTAGTTAAGGTCTACGGGCGGCTCCTCAAGCGAAGGCGGCTTGAAGCTTAGCCGGTCGCCCTTCTTAAGCTCCTGCGTTGGCCTCGCTTCCGCGTCGTTAAGGAGGAGGCTGCCATCCGCTATGCGCTCGAGCCATTGGCCGCGCCTAAAGTATGAAAAGCGGCCGCATAGATAGTCTATGAGGCTTTTGCCGCCGTCAGTAGCGGCAACCCTTCCTTCGATTACGCGTTCGCTCATCGCGCCATGATAGACGCGGCCCTAGGGCCGCGTATAGTATGCCAGCCACATGCTGCTTATATATCCGCCGGCTGCCCGCAGCAGCGAGGCGCCGCTTGGCATAGCAAGGCTATCCGCATTCCTCCGCGCTTACGGCTTAGGCGCGCGCCTTCTTGACCTTAATCAGGAAGCCCTGGATTACCTGCTGGCCCTCCCTGCGCCGCCGGAACCAGAACCATACCGCAGTCCCGGCAGCAGTTCCGACGGCATGGCAGGCGGCAGAACCGAGGCGTGGACGAAGGGCGCCTTGAAGCGCAGGCCGATCGCGCTTGCAGCCCTGCGTGAGCTCTCATCGTACCGGCTATCGCCGGATGGCCAGCAGGCCTCGCGCTACGATAGGGCGGTGCTCGACCTCAACCGCGCGCTTAAGGCAATAAGCGCGCCTTATGGCGCCGAGGCGGGCCTTGCCAATTATTCGGAGACGGGCCGCTCCCCGCTGCGCCGCGCCGACCTTATTGCCGCCGGGGCCGCGTTCGAGGGCAGCGTTTACTACCCGCTGTTCAGCCGGCGCATAGACGAGGAACTAGGGCGGCTCGCCGATCGCGGTACGGAGCGGGGACTGCCGCCGATGGAAGGATCATCGCCGATGGCCGGATTACCGCTGATGGCCGGGCTATCCCTTAATTACCTGAGCCAGGCCCTGCCGGCCTTCGCTATCCTTGCGTACCTGCGTCAAAGGCATCCGGGCGTCCGTCGGCTGCTCGGCGGCGCCCTCGTGAGTTCCTGGATAGCCCAGGGAGCGTTGCGGGCCGACGAGCGCTTCGACGGGCTCGTAGACGAGCTGCTCCCCGGCAGGGGCGAGGATGCCCTTGCAGGGCTCCTGGGCCTTGGAAAGGCTCTGCCGATTGGCATCGGAACGCGAAGCGCTTCCGCTCGGCGCGGACCGCAAAGCTGCCAGGCGGAATGCCCTGACTTTGACGGACTTATGGATCTTGCCTACCTGTCGCCGTGCCGCGTGCTGCCCTACGCCTTTTCATCGGGCTGCCCCTGGAGGCGCTGCAGCTTTTGCCCTGAAACCGCCGAAGGCGCGCGCTACCAGGGCTTGAACGCAGATAGGGCCATGGAGCAGCTTGCCACGCTGAGCGCGCGCTATAAGCCGGGCTTGTTTCACTTCTGTGACAGCGAAATAAGCCCGCTCTACCTTCGCGCCCTTGCCGAGCGCGGGCCTGGCCTACCCTGGTACGGCTTCGCGCGCTTCTCGAAGGCCTTGCTCGATCGGGCCTTCTGCGCGAGCTTGGCCGCTTCCGGCTGCGTTATGCTGCAGCTGGGTTTGGAATCCGGCGACCAGAACGTGCTGGACGCGCTGAACAAAGGCACGATGCTTAAGGACATAGACCGTATCTTGGAGAACCTTGCGGCAGCGGGCATAGGCGCGTATCTCTATGTGCTTTTCGGCACCCCCGCCGAAGACGAGGCGGCCGCCGGCAAGACGGTGAGCTACCTGCGCGATCGGGCGGAGCTCATAGCCTTCCTTAACGTCGCCGTCTTTAACCTGCCCGTGGCCGGGGCACAGGCGAAGGCCCTTGGCGCCCGCGCCTTCTACGAGGGTGACTTGAGCCTCTATGCCGAATTCGCCCATCCCCTGGGCTGGAACCGCGACCGCGTGCGCTCCTTCATACGGAAGGAGCTGGAAACCGTGCCGGGCATACGGGGCATGCTCAAGCGCACGCCCAGGGTGTTCAGCTCCAATCACGCGCCGTTTTTCCTCTCATAGACCACGGCACTCCGCTATACATTTTTCTCGCTAACGTACATAGTCTTTATGCAATACTCTTGAACCGAGGAGCCTTCGTGGAAACGCAGCGA
>JBFZES010000294.1:0-16526 GCA_041306725.1 Spirochaetaceae bacterium
CCGAGCTGCACGACAAGCCCGAACCCGAGTATATAGCGCTGGCGAGCCTTTCCGACGCCGGCCTTGAGGCCCTGTCCAAGGAGCGGCTCCTGGCCCTGAGCCTGGAGGAGCTGCGCTCCGCGCGCGGCTATTTTTCAGACCCGGCGGTCATCGCTGAGCGCGAGGCCCGGGGGCTTCCCGCCGACGCGAGCGACATAGAGCTTGAGATGATAGCCCAGACCTGGAGCGAGCACTGCAAGCACAAGATCTTCAACGCCGATATCAGCTATGAGGAGGAAGGCCAGCCTCCCCTGTCCATACGATCCCTCTACAGGAGCTACATACGCAAGACCACCGAGGACCTAGCGCCCAGTAAGCCCTTCCTGCGCTCCGTATTCGTGGACAACGCGGGCGTGGTGCAGTTCTTCGAGGGCTCGGTGCTCTGCGTGAAGGCGGAGACCCATAACAGCCCCTCGGCCCTGGACCCCTATGGCGGCGCCATTACCGGCATCGTGGGCGTCAATCGCGACATACTGGGCACGGGCATGGGCGCCAAGCCCATATTCAACACCAACGTGCTCTGCTTCGGCTATCCCGACACGCCCGAGGCCGAACTGCCCGCGGGCCTCATACACCCGCGCGACGTGCTGGAAGGCGTGCACCGGGGCATAGTGGACGGCGGCAACCAGTCGGGCATACCCGTGGCCGCCGGCGCCTTCGCCTTCGACGAAAGCTACCTGGGCAAGCCCCTGGTATTCTGCGGCACCGGCGGCATCATGCCCGAGCGCGTGAACGGCGAGCCTTCCTGGGAAAAGACGACGAGGCCGGGGGCCCTGGCGGTCATGCTGGGCGGCAGGATAGGCAAGGACGGCATACACGGCGCCACCTTCTCCAGCCTAGCGCTGGACGAGAGCAGCCCCGTTTCGGCCGTGCAGATAGGCGACCCCATCATTCAGCGCCGCATGACCGACTTTCTGCTCGAGGCGCGCGACCTGGGGCTCTATGAATCGATAACCGACAACGGAGCAGGCGGCCTGTCTTCCAGCTTAGGGGAGATGGCCGAGGCCGCCGGGGGCGTCCTTATCGACCTTGACGCCTGCCCGCTCAAGTACCCCGGGCTCTCGCCCTGGGAAATACTCGTGTCGGAGAGCCAGGAGCGCATGAGCCTGGCCGTGGCGCCAGGCAAGATCGACGAGTTCAAGGCGCTGGCCGCCCGCAGGGACGTGGAAGCCAGCGTGGTGGGCCGCTTTACCGATACCGGCTTCGTAGAGCTCAAGGCAAATGGCCGCCTGGCCGGCCTCTTATCCCTTGAATTCCTGCATCGCGGACTGCCGCTCATGCGCATACCGGCGCGCTGGACGCCTCCTAAGCGCCGCGACGACCCCCTGGCGGAGGGTTTGGACCATACGCAGGCGCTCCTGGACATTTTGGCCGACCCCAACGTGGCCAGCAAGGAAAGCCTCGTGCGGCAGTACGACCACGAGGTGCAGGCGCGCTCGGTGGAAAAGCCCTTTACCGGCTTAGGGCGCGACGCGCCGAGCGACGGCGGCGTGCTGCGCGTGGACTATAGCGGCTACGAAGCCATAACGGTGAGCCACGGGCTCTGCCCCCGCTATTCCGATCACGATACCCGGCGCATGGCCCGCATGGCCGTGGACGAGGCCTACCGCGCGCACATTGCCTTGGGCGGCGACCCCGAGAGGGCGGCCGCGCTGGATAATTTCTGCTGGCCCGACCCGGTGGAGTCTGCGGCTACGCCCGACGGAGCCTACAAGGCCGCGCAGCTCGTGCGCGCCTGCATGGGGCTGAGGGAGGCCTGCCTTGCCTACGGCCTGCCCCTCGTGTCGGGCAAGGACTCCATGAAAAACGACGCCCGCGTGGGCGGCCGCACCATATCGGTGCGCCCCACGCTCCTCGTTACCCTCATGGGGGCCATGAAAGACCTGCGCAAGGCCGTGAGCACGGACTTCCTGAACCCCGGCGAGCTCGTGTACATCGTGGGCGCCACGAACGGCGAGCTGGGCTGCACCATGTACGAACGCACGCGCGGCCGGCTTGCAGCTAAAGCCGGCTCCGCCCTGCCCGCGCCCGAGTACGGCGATGCGCCCGACGTGGACCTTGAGCAGGCTTTAAGGCTGTACCGCGCCCTAGCCAGGGCTATATCGGGGCGCATCGTGCGCGCCTGCCACGACTGCTCGGACGGCGGCATAGCGGTAGCGCTGGCCGAATCCTGCCTGGGCGGCCGCGTAGGGCTCAAGGCCGAGCTGAAAGGCCTGCCCGGCCGCTGGGCCGACATCGCTAACCCGGCCCGCGCCCTTTTCTCCGAGAGCGGCGGCCGCTTCGTCGTATCCCTGCGCAGGGAGGACCGCGAGCGCTTCGAGGAGACCCTCACGGGCCTGCCCCTGCGCTGGATAGGCGAGACGACCGAGACACCCTCGTTTATCCTCAGCTTAGACGGCAAAACGGTCGTGGACTGCGACCTGGCGCGGATAGAACGGGCCTTTAAGAGCCCCATAGCCTGATGACCGGAGAGCAGAGCATGAAAGCCATCATCGTTACCGGTTTCGGCATAAACGCCGACCAGGAGCTCGCGGAAGCCTTCCGCCGGGCGGGGGCCTCGCCCGAAAACGTGCACGCCGCGGACCTCGTGGCCCAGCCCGAGCGGCTGGCCTCCGCGTCTTTCCTGGGCTTCCCGGGAGGCTTCTCCTTCGGCGACCACTTGGGCTCCGGCCTGCTCCTGGCCCGGCTGTTCAAGAAGCGCATGGAAGCGGAGCTCAAGGCCTTCGTGGCCGACGGCGGCCTCATCATAGGCATATGCAACGGCTTTCAGACCCTGGTAAAGACGGGCCTGTTGCCTAATATGGGCGGGGACGGCGAGCCCGAAGCCGCCCTCATCCATAATAAGGGCGGCGCGTTTATCGACGATTGGGTGCCCGTGCGCTTCGAGCCCGCTTCGCGCTGCGTGTGGACGGCTGGCCTTGAGCCCCGCATGCTGCCCATACGGCACGGCGAAGGCCGTTTCGTGGCCAGGGACGCGGCCGTCCTTAACAGGCTGGAAAGCGAGGGCCTCGTGGCGCTGCGCTATGACGGGATAGATCCCAACGGCTCGGTAAACGGCATAGCCGGCATATGCGACGCCACGGGCAGGGTGCTCGGCCTCATGCCCCATCCAGAGGCTTTTATCCACCCGGAAGCGCACCCCTGGCGCCGCAGGGGACCGGTAGGCGGCATGGGGCTGGATATATTTAGGCAAGCCGTAGCCTGGAAGTCGCGAAGCTAATCGACGGCTCCCCTGGATTTATCGACCTGGCGCGATTATACTGGTGCTCATATGCCGGAAAACATGGATAAAGGACAAGCATCGGCCCTCGAAGCGCTCCGGGAAGAGTACGATAAGCAAATCTTCGACCTTAAGCAGCTGCTCGAGGTGTCAAAGAGCCTCAATTCTACCCTGGATTACAGCATACTCATCGACTCCATACTCTTTACTATCATGGGGCAGATGAAGGTGCTCAAGGCGGCGCTCTACGCCAAAAAGGGCATAGATTCCACGTATTTTAGCCTGCACCGCAATTACAAGGGTTTTGAGGTCGACCATGAACGCGACTACACCCTGGCAGAAGACGCGCCGGCCATGAAGCTCTTCGCCAAGGAATGCAGGCCCTACACCCTGCAGGAGATACGGGACAGGCTAGGGAATTACGGCGGGCTCGATACGATGGCCACCCTCGACCCCAGCCTCATCGTGCCGCTTAAGGCCAAGGGCATAGTCAACGGCATAATCATCCTCGGGGACCAGATCATGGGCGAGGATTTCCTCGACGCCGAAAAGGATTACGTGCAGACCATAGCCGTGCTCGCGGCCATAGCCATCAATAACGCCTTCCTCTTCGAGATGACCACGACCGACATGATGACCAAGCTGCGCATGAAGCACTATTTCTATACCGTGCTCATGGAGAAGATGGAGCAGAGCTCGCTGAACGGGCACCCCTTAAGCGTCATCATGATGGACATAGACCACTTCAAGAAATTCAACGATACCTACGGCCATTCCTGCGGCGACGTGGTGCTGAAGCAGGTGGCCAAGATCATCCAGGCCCAGATACGCGCGGCGGACGTGGCGGCGCGCTACGGCGGCGAGGAATTCTGCCTGTTGTTGCCCGAGACCGACCTCTCCGTGGCCGCGCGCATAGCGGAGCGCATACGCAGGGTCATAGCGGCCACGGTCATGGTATACGAAGGCCAGCGCCTGTCGGTGAACCTTTCTCTGGGCGTAGCCCAATACGACCCCTCCCGCGACTTGTCCGGCAAGTCCATAATCGACCGGGCGGATAAGGCCCTGTACCGGTCCAAGCAAACCGGCAGAAACCGCGTGTCGATTTTCGAATAATGCCTACGCTGCGCATCAAGGCCGCCGACGGCCTGCCCCATGAACTTGAGGCGTCTCCCGCCTATTCCCTGCTCATAGCCCTGCAGCGCGCCGGCCTGGCGCATAGGCACGACTGCGGCGGCAAGGCGCTTTGCGGCACCTGCCGCGTGCGGGTGCTTTCGGGCCGCCTAAGCCCCATGGGCGAGCGCGAGAAAATGAGATTGGAAGCCGTGGGCCAGAGCCTGGACGGCTCGGTGCGCCTGGCCTGCCAGGCGCGGCCCGGCGGCCCCCTTGAGCTTGAAGCCCTACTCGGCCTGCATGGAGAGCCATCATGAACAAGCTTCGTAACGCCGGCGATAAGGCTGCCGCTCCCTGGTGGCAAAGCGCCGTCTTCTATCAGATATATCCCCGCAGTTTCCAGGACAGCGACGGCGACGGCGTGGGCGACCTGAACGGCATACGGGCAAGGCTGGGCTACCTGTCCGAGCTCGGCGTGGACGCGCTGTGGATAAGCCCTTTCTTCAAGAGCCCGATGAAGGATTTCGGCTACGATATCGAGGATTATACGGCCATAGACCCGCTCTTCGGCGCTATGGACGATTTTAAGGAGCTCTTGGCCGCCTGCCACGAGCGGGGCATAAAGCTGGTCGTGGACCTCGTGGTCAACCATTCGTCCGACGAGCACCCCTGGTTCAAGGAAGCGCGCTCCTCGCGCGACAATCCCAAGCACGATTGGTACATTTGGCGGCCCATGAAGGGGAAGAGGAAGCCGAACAACTGGGTAAGCCTCTTCGAGCAGCGCTCCGCCTGGTACCCTAACGCCGCCACCGGCGAATGGTACTTAGGCACCTTTACCCGCAACCAGCCCGAGTTCAATTGGCGGAATGCCGAACTGCGCGCGGCCGTATACGCCGTGGCGCGCTTCTGGCTGGACCTTGGCGTGGACGGCTTCCGCATGGACGTGGCCACGGCCTATATCAAGGATGAGGAATTCCGTTCCAATCCCTTTAAATGGAAGCTCGTGCCCGACCTCATGCAGGAGCATATATATGACCGCAACCGTCCCGAAGTGCTGGAAATCTTCAAAGAGTTTCGCGCCGTGGCCGGGGAGTATCCCGGCGACCGCGTGCTTATAGGAGAGACCCACGGCTTTGACAGCGCCCTTGCCGCGGCCGCCTATGGCGAAGCGGGCGACGGCCTCCATATGGCCTTCAACTTCGAGTTCCTCTTTAGCCCCTGGAGCGCCGCGGAGTTTTACCTCCGGGCTCGGCGCTGGTACGAAATCCTTCCGCCCGGGGCCTGGCCCAACTTTACCCTGTCCAACCACGATCAGAGACGGCATTTTTGGCGCTATAGGGCGGGCGCCTTCAGCGAGCCCAGGGCGCGCGTGGCGGCGGCCATGCTCCTCCTGCTCAAAGGCAGTCCCTTCCTGTATTATGGAGAAGAGTTGGGCATGGTTTGCCAGAGGCTGCCGCGCAAGGCCTTGCGGGACCCCCTCGGCCTGGCTACCTGGCCTTTGCAGGGCCTTGGCCGCGACCCCGAACGCACGCCCATGCAATGGGATGGCGGGCTCAACGCCGGCTTTAGCGCTGCCGCGCCTTGGCTGCCGGTAAATACCGATTATATCGAGAAGAACGCGGCGAGGGCGGAGGCCGATTCCTCGTCCCTCCTGTCCTGGTACAAGAGCCTTATACGGCTGCGCAAAGCGGAACCCGCCTTGGCTTTAGGGGAGCTCGCGTGGCTGGACGCCCCTAAGGGCTGCCTCGCCTGGGAGCGCGCCCTCGATGGCAGGCGCATAGGCGTATACCTCAATTTCAGGCGCAAGCCGGCGGCCGTATCCACGCCAGGCGGCGCCATACTCCTTGGCAGCGCGCAGCGCCAGGGCAGGAACGCCCAGGCCGTGGATGGGCGGGCGAGGCCCGGCGAGCGCATCCTGGAAGCCTATGAGGCGCTCGTGCTGGCCTTGCCCTGAGCCTGTCTTGAGCGCGCCTTAGGTCGCTAAAATCCTAAGGCAGGACGGTAAAATTCCCCCATAGCCATGTACTATTGCCCTTACGCCATCTAGTATCTGAGCGATCCCGCGGGGCTGCTTATAGCGCGCGGCGATGATCGACGGAAAGCGGAATAGAGCTATGTCTACACTAAAGCTCGCGTATATAGGCGGCGGTAGCCGCGAATGGGCCCGAAAGCTCTTTTCCGACTTGTGCCTAGATACCGGCCCGGGCGGCGAACTCGCGCTCTATGACCTGGACGAGTCCTCTTCCCGCCTGAACGCCGAATACGCCTGCAGGCTCTTACGCGAGAGCCCGTCTAATTGGCGCGTCTATGCGGTGGCCGCTCCCGAACAGGCGCTCTCCGGGGCTGACTTCGTCGTCATGTCCATACTGCCGGGGAGCTATGATCAAATGGAGGCTGAGCTCCATGCGTCAGAGACTCACGGCCTTTTGTATCCCGTCGGCGACAGCGCCGGCCCCCCGGGCCTTTCGAGGGGCGTGCGGAGCGCAGCCATATACAGCGCCTATGCCAGGCTCTTCGCCGCGCACTGCCCCGACGCATGGATCATCAACCTTACCAATCCCATGGCGCTCTGCCTTGGAGCCATAAAGAAGGAAGCGCCGACCCTCAAACTCGTCGGCGTGTGCCATGAGGTAGCCCATGTCGCCGGGGCGCTCATGGAGGCGGCAAGGGCGTCTGGCCTCGAGCCGCCGGGCCATTACGGCCAGTTGTCATTCTCTTCGTGGGGGCTTAATCACTGCACCTTCATAGACCGCGCAAGCCTGGATGGCAATGATCTATTGGCCCTATGGGGCGATGCCTTCCGCGCTAGGGGCGGTTTTGAGCCGCATACGAGCGCTTCTATAGCCGCGCGTAACGACTATTTCCGCTCAGAGGATAGGGTAAAGGCCTTCGTCCTCGAAAGCCTGGGCGTCCTGCCCTCGGCGGGCGACCGGCATCTGGTAGAGTTTCTGCCCGGATACCTTCGCTCGGCCGCGGAACTAGAGCGCAATGGGGTAGCTCGTACGCCCGTATCCTTCCGCCGCGAGCGGGCCAAGGCCTCCGAGCGCAGGGCGCGGGATTTCCTATTGGGCTCGAAGCAGCTCCCAAGCGCGCCTTCGGGAGAGATCGTGTTGCCCCTGATTCAGGCGCTCGCCGGCCAACGGTCCTTGCGCGCCAGCTTCGTCCTGCCCAACGAAGGCCAGCTTCACTTCCTTCCTCGGGGCTCCATGGTGGAAACGATGGCCCAGGTGTCCGCGCGCGGCATAACGCCGGAGCGCGCCCCGCCGCCCCATCCTTACCTGGCGCGGCTGCTCGACGCCCACGCCGCGTCGTACGCGAAGACGCTCGACTATGTATGGTCGGGGCGCGATGGAGAGTTGATAGAGGCCCTGCTGCTCGATCCCGCCGCCGGCCTAAGCCCTGAACGCGCCGGCGAGCTTGCCCGGCGCATAGGAGAAATCAACCGTCCCTGGCTGCAGTCCCCCGACGCGGCGGGCTTGGCCATATGACGGCCCCTATGTTCGCGGCGCTTAGCCCCGACTTTGACCTGGATGGCGCGCGTTGAGCCTTGGCTTTCCCTTCGGCCTGCGCGCCCATGACTACGGCCGACGCTCCCCCGAAGGCTTGGCGTCCCTCCTGGCGGCCGCCGGCGCGAGCCATGCGCAGCTGGCGCCGGCTAAGGCGCTCCTCGGGATAGACGCGGCCGCGGGCAGCCTGAGCCCGGCGGCGGCCGCCGGCATAGCCGCGGCTTTCGAGGCAAGCGGCCTGCGCATATCGGTGCTCGGCTGCTACGTCGACCTGCTCGAAGGCGGCGACGAAGAGCCCAAGGCGCGGGAGCGTTTCCTTGAAGCGCTGGAACGGGCCGGCGCCTTAGGAGCCGGTTGCGTAGCCACCGAGAGCTTCGGCATGCGCGCCGCCTCGCGGGGCGAAGCTTACCCCTTGGCTTTCCTGAAAGCGCTCGAAGCGCTCGTGCGGCGCGCCGAGGAACTCGCGGTAAATATCGCCGTGGAGCCCGTATACTCCCACAGAATAACGGACGCGCGCGCCATGGCCGGCGTGCTGGCGGATATGGGCTCCGAGCGCCTCTACTGCCTGCTCGACCCGGTAAACCTCATCGACCCTGGCCAGCCCGACCGAGCCCTGGAAGGCGCCCTGCGATGCGTGGAGCTCTTTCCGGATAGGATAAAAGCTATGCACGTTAAGGATTACCTGCCCGCCCGCGGTAAGCTGTCCATCGTGCCGCCGGGCTCGGGGCATTTTCCCTACGGCGCTTTCTTTAAGCGCGCGTCCGCCTTAGGCCTCTCCTGCGACCTCATAATAGAGGACTGCGCCCCCGAGGCTTTAGGCGCGGGCTTGCGCTTTCTTGAAGGGGTAGGCGCCGCCCTCGTCGCCGCCCGTTATAGCAGCGAGAGGATATAAGATTTGGCGGCTAACTGCTCTTCCAGGCTGTTTTCTAATTCCAGCGACGCCCAGCGGCGGGGCAAAAAGGCCGCGTAGCCGGCCAAGTAATCGAGGTCTGAGAGCGTTGCGTATTCATGGTGATCCCACTCGCCGTGCCAGGGATTGGGCACGCCTATCCTGAGCGCCGAGAGGTGGCAGCAGCCTATCGCGTAACGCTTCCCGTAGGCGCGCATGGCCTCGTCGTAGCGGGTACGGCCAAAGGCCAAAGCGTTTGCCCAATGGGAAAAATCGGGGCAGAGCCCCCCGAGCACGCGCAATTCCTCGTCCGCCGGCGCTTCCTCGACGTTTTCCACGAAGATCCTTGCCGCGTACGCGGCGGGGGGATTGGGGTAGGGGTGGCCGCTTGCCGCGGGATGTATGTTGAACGCCTCGGCGCCAAAGCGCCCGCTTAGGTAGTCGAGCTCGGCCTCGTCCATATCCGAGCGTATATGCACGTGGGGTATGCGTAAGCCTTCGAGGCGTTCAAGCTCAGCGTAGAGCGCCCGCCTCTCGCCGAAGTCCAGACAGGTGGGAAAGAGGGCTATGGCGCGTATATCGAGGCGCTTCAAGGCCTCCAGAAAGGCGGGCATGCGTTCTTTTTTGGTGCTAGTAAGGCCGGGCAGTATGTCCATGCGCTGTAGTATAGATCGGGCGCTTCCGGCTTGACCATAAGCCGACGGGGGAATAGCGTAAGGCTACGGAGGGGCTATGGAAGAGGATGCACGGAAGATTCGGCTTGAGCGTTGGCGAGCGGAACGCCTGTGGGAGCGGGCCGCGGAGCTCGAAACCGCGGAACTGGAAGCCCAGCGGCTTAACCTGGCCCGAAATGAAGCGGCCGTCGGCGCTAGCGCGGATACGCATGACTCTGTGGAGCTTGAATCGGCAGTGCAAGCAGCGCTGGAAAGCGGCATGTCGCCGAGCGCGGTACAACGTTCCGCCCGTTTGGAATTGGCGCTTGGCGCATTGGATGAGAGTATGCCTAGTCGCTCGGAACTTCTCTCAGTACGACTATGCCGTATTCCTCCAACACCCTTAAGCGCGCAGGGGAGCTGTCCACACGCGCCGCAGGAGCTCCTTGCGACTTTTGAGGCTTTGACGGAAAGCGACCAGTACGGTTTACGCTTCATGGAATCTCACCGAATAGGCGCGGACGCAGAATTGCGTGTATATGAGCTCAGCGCGAACTGGGGTTATGATACTAAGCCATTCCGCGATAGGTTGGCTACTTATGCCTCGATAAATCGATTAGGAATAATCGCCGAGCCTGACGGCGCCGGCGGTACTCGCTTTGAATTATTAGCGGACACCCGCCGAAGCGCTCGATTATACGCCTTAAGCCTGTTAATAATCGGAGCATCCCTTGGCGTGGGTTTAGGCGCGCTGGGCTTGCTTGCCATGCCCCTCATCAGCGTGACGCTACCATTGGGCCTGGTTGCGGGCGGACTTGGCAGCATAGGGCTCAACCGGGCTATTGCCGCCTGGGCTTTCCCCAATGCCGTCAAGGAGCTAAAAGCCCTTGCAAGGAGCCTGAGTATCAGGACTGGCGGCGCGCCGTTATGATGGGTCTTTATATCACACCCTAAATATAGTTCCCCGATGCTTGTGCTTAGCGCCTTAGGCAGTGTTTGAGGAGTGGGATCGGTATAAACTTGACTTTTACGCTCGGGTAATATATAATACCCCCCGGGGGTATATGATGACCTTGAAAACCATAGCCATACGCGGCATGACCTGCGCTTCCTGCGCCAGGGCCAGCGAACGGGCGGCGTCGCGGCTCGAAGGCGTTGAATCCGCTTCGGTCAATTTCGCCACCGAGGCGCTTACCATACAGTATGACGAGGCCGCTTTAGGCCTTGAGGATATAGCCAAGGCGATAAAGGACGCGGGCTACGAGGCCGTGCTGCCTGAAGAATCGAGGAGCGCTATCGTTCCTATAGGCGGCATGACCTGTAGCGCCTGCGCTAAAGCGGTGGAACGTTCGGTAAGCAAAGTACCGGGTATCAAGCTGGCCGCGGTAAATTTTGGCAGCGAGCGCCTGTCTGTGTCCTGGGATCCGGAGCGGACTCGCCTGTCGGAAATCAAGCGGGCGGTAAAGGACGCGGGCTATGAGGCCCTCGCCATAGAAACCCAGGCGGCCCAGGATGCCCACGCGGAGGCTAAGGCCAAGGAGATACGTTCCCTGTGGCGGCGCTTCCTCGTGGCCTTGAGCGTATCGCTGCCCCTGCTCTACCTGTCCATGGGCCATATGCTGGGCCTGCCCCTGCCGGCCGTTCTGCATCCCATGCACTACCCGCTTAACTTTGCCCTTACGCAGCTCGCGCTTACCATTCCGGCGATAATCGCCGGCTTTCGCTTCTATACCGTAGGCTTCAAGACCATGCTCAAGGCCGCGCCTAATATGGATACCCTGATAGCCATAGGCACGTCGGCGGCCATCGTCTATAGCGCGTGGTCCACCGTTCAGATAGCCTTAGGGGATTTCAGCGGCGCCGAGCATCTGTACTATGAGGTGGCCGCCACCATCCTTGCCCTGATACTCCTAGGCAAATACCTTGAGGCGCGCTCTAAGGGCCGCGCTTCGGAGGCTATTAAGAAGCTCATGGGGCTGGCGCCCCGCACGGCCCTGGTCGTGCAGGAGGGCGGCGACCTTGAGCTGCCCGTGGAGGAAGTGTCCGTGGGCGACCTCCTGCGCGTACGGCCCGGCGAGCGCGTGCCGGTGGACGGCCTTACCGTGGAGGGGCAGAGTTCGGTGGACGAGTCCATGCTTACCGGCGAGAGCCTGCCCGTGGACAAGGCCATAGGCGACAGGCTGGCCGGCGCCACGGTGAACGGGCAGGGCATGCTGGTGTTCAGGGCTACGGCCGTGGGCAAGGATACGGCCTTGGCCCGCATCGTGCGCCTAGTCGAGGAAGCCCAGGGCTCAAAGGCTCCCATAGCGGCCCTGGCCGATAAGGTGTCCGGCGTGTTCGTGCCCGTGGTCGTGGCCATAGCCATATTGGCGCGGGCGCCTGGCTCCTTGCCGGCCAAAGCGTCGAATTCGCTTTGCGCGTATTCGTTGCCGTGCTTACCATAGCCTGCCCCTGCGCCTTGGGCCTTGCCACGCCGGTGGCCATCATGGTGGGCACCGGCAAGGGCGCCGAGCTAGGCATACTCATCAAGGGCGGACAGGCCCTTGAGACCGCGTATAAAGTCGACGCGGTTATCCTGGACAAGACCGGCACCATTACCGTGGGCAAGCCCTCGGTAAGCGATATACGGTCCTACCTGCCAGCCGGGCAAAACGCCGGCCGGCTCTCGCCTGAAGACGCGCTCTTGGCCCTGGCCGCCAGCGCCGAGCAGGGCTCCGAGCACCCCCTGGGGGCGGCCATCGTTAGGGCGGCCAAGGAGCGATCCCTGCCCCTGAGCGCGCCGCAGGGGCTTAAGGCGGCGGCGGGCAGGGGCATAGAGGCCTCCGTCGATGGCCGCGAACTGATCGTGGGCAACGCCCGTATGCTGCAGGAGCGCGGCCTTAAGCTGGGGCCGGCGGCCGCCGATTACTCGAGCCTGTCGGCCGACGGCAAGACCGTCATGCTGGTGGCCTCGGCAGGCGCCGTTATTGGCGCCATAGCCGTCGCGGATACCGTGAAGCCCACGAGCGCGGCCGCCATAGCGAAGTTTAAAGAACTAGGCATAGAGACGGCCATGCTGACCGGAGACTCCCTGGCCGTGGCCCTGGCCATAGCCAGGCAGGTGGGCATAGACCGCGTGCTCGCCGAGGTCCTGCCAGAGGCTAAGGCGGCCGAGGTGGCCAAGCTGCAATCCGAGGGCAGGGTGGTGGCCATGGTGGGCGACGGCATAAACGACGCGCCAGCCCTCGCCCGCGCCGACTTAGGCATAGCCATAGGCTCGGGCACCGACGTTGCCGCCGAGTCTGCGGATATCGTGCTGGCCCGCAGCGACCTTGGGGACGCCGTGCGCGCCATAGCCTTGTCCAAAGCCACCATGCGCGTCATTAAGCAGAACCTGTTCTGGGCCTTCGCGTATAATGTGCTGGGCATACCGGTGGCCGCGGGCATACTGTTCCTTTTCGGGGGGCCGCTCTTAAACCCCATGTTCGCCGCGGCGGCCATGTCGCTATCCAGCGTGTCCGTGGTAAGCAACGCCCTGCGCTTAAGGCGCTTCAAATAGATGGATAGCGGCCTGAAAAGCCGGGCCGCCAGCAACGAATAATTAGGAGAGCATATGGCCAAGGAGATCCAAGCTGAGGCCGATGAGGCCTGCGCCGCCTGTACCGGTAAAAAGACCCAGCGGGGCGAGGCGCTTAAGCGCTCGCTGGACGCGCGCCTTGCCCGCATAGAGGGACAGGTGCGTGGCCTTAGGCGCATGATAGCAGAGGACGCCTACTGCGACGACGTGCTGGCCCAGGCTTCGGCCGCGCGCGCCGCTCTGGGCAAGGCCTCGCTCGCGGTGCTCGAGCACCACATGAAGCACTGCCTCATAGACCGCGTGCGCGCGGGAGAGGATGCCATCGTGGACGAGCTCGTCGATACCCTGGGCAGGATGATATAAGCGCCGGCGCCGCTAGCCCCGTGTTGCTTTAGCCCAAGGCGCTCCGGCCTCTATGGCGCGGCGGCCGGCTGGGCAGTCCGCTACGTGGCTGCCCGGCAGATAGCCCGCGCTCATGAGCAGCTCGCCCACGATTTCGCCGCCCACGAAGCTGAAATGGCGCTTGAAGAGCCGCAGCCACTCGTCCTTGGGCAGGGGATGGTGCGCGTCCAGCCAGCCTTTAAAGGAGCCATAATCGCCGCGCAGGCCCTGTACGGCTTGGGCGTTATGTATGGCCGCCCGTACCTTGAGCCTGTTCCGTATGATGCCGGGGTCGGCTAGGAGCCGCGCCACGTCCTCCTCGCCGAAGGCCGCTATGGCGTCGACGTCGAAGCCGGCGTAGGCCCGCTCAAAGCCCGCGCGCTTTTTGAGTATAGTGGACCAGGATAGGCCCGCCTGGTTTATCTCCAGTATGAAGCGCCCGAAGAGCGCCTTATCGTCCCCGATGGGAAAGCCGTACTCATGGTCGTGGTAGTAGCGGTCAGGGTGGTCGGCGGCCAGGGTGGCGCAATAGGCGCAATAGCTGTCAAAGTCTGCCATGGGCTCCACTGTACAAAGCGGAGGCTTCCTACGCAAGCGCCGCGCCTTACTTGCCCCGCCCTCTTCTACTATTGTATGATTCGGCTAAGCGGCGGCGCCTGTATTTTTTAGGCGCCGCCCATTTGTACAGCGGAGCGCACCATGGCAAAGTACCCTTTCAGCGATATCGAACCCAAGTGGCAGAAGTACTGGGACGAGCGCAAGACCTTCAAGGCGTCGGAAGACCCCTCCTTTCCTAAGGACAAGCGCCGCTACGTGCTCGACATGTTCCCCTATCCCTCCGGCGCGGGCCTCCATGTGGGCCACCCCGAGGGTTATACGGCCACGGACATATACTGCCGCTACCTCCGCATGAACGGCTACAACGTGCTCCACCCCATGGGCTTCGATTCCTTCGGATTGCCCGCGGAGAACTACGCCATACAGACGGGTACCCATCCGGCCGTTACCACCAGGGAAAACATCGACCGCTTCCGCGAGCAGATAAAGAGCCTGGGCTTCTCCTACGACTGGGACCGCGAGCTGGCCACCAGCGACGCCGATTACTATAAATGGACCCAGTGGATATTCATACAGCTCTTCAAGAAGGGCCTGGCTTACGAGTCCGAGGCGCCTATCAACTGGTGCCCCTCCTGCAAGACCGGCCTGGCCAACGAAGAGGTAAAGGACGGCGAGTGCGACCGCTGCCACACCAAGGTGACGCGCAAGCGCATACGGCAGTGGATACTCAAGATTACCGCCTACGCCGACCGCCTCCTGGCCGACCTGGACGGCCTGGACTGGCCCGAAGCGGTAAAGGCCATGCAGCGCAACTGGATAGGCCGCTCCGAGGGCGCCCAGGTGGCGTTCCGCGTGGACGGCATGGACGAGGCCATCGAGGTATTCACCACGCGCCCCGACACTTTGTTCGGCGCCACCTACATGGTCATAGCACCCGAGCACCCGCTCGTGGAGAAGCTACGCACGGGAGCCCAGAAGGCGGCTGTGGACGCCTACGTGGACAAGGCCGCCAAGAAGAGCGACCTTGAGCGCACCGACCTGGCCAAGGACAAGACCGGCGTCTTTACCGGCTCTTACGCTATCAACCCGGTAAACGGCGTAAAGATACCCGTATGGATATCCGACTACGTGCTCATAAGCTACGGCACCGGCGCCATCATGGCCGTGCCCGCCCACGACGAGCGCGACTGGGATTTCGCCAAGGCCTTTAATCTGCCCATCATTCAGGTGGTGGCCCGCGAAGGCAGCCCCGAGGCGCGCCTTGGCGCCTGCGGCGACCCCGAAGAATGCTTCTCTGAGGAAGGCATAGCGGTCAACTCAGGCAACTGGAACGGCACGCCCACGGCGAGCTTTAAGGCCGGCATAACGAAATGGCTGGAAGAGCGGGGCCAGGGCAAGCTAGCCGTCAATTACAAGCTGCGCGACTGGCTGTTCAGCCGCCAGCGCTACTGGGGCGAGCCCATACCGCTAGTGCACTGCCCCAGCTGCGGTACCGTGCCCGTGCCCGAGGCCGACCTGCCCCTTACCCTGCCCGAAGTGACCAGCTACGAGCCCTCGGGCACCGGCGAGTCGCCCCTGGCCAAGATAGAGCAATGGGTACATACCAGCTGCCCGGTATGCGGCGGCCCTGGCAAACGCGAGACCAATACCATGCCGCAGTGGGCCGGCTCCTGCTGGTACTACCTGCGCTACATGGATCCCAGGAACGCCAAGGCCTTCGTGGACCGCGCCAAGGTGGACTATTGGATGCCGGTTGACCTCTACGTAGGCGGCGCCGAGCACGCGGTGCTCCACCTCCTGTACGCCCGCTTCTGGCATAAGGTGCTCTTCGACCTTGGCCTCGTAAACAGCGTGGAACCCTTCCAGCGTCTCATCAACCAGGGCATGATCCTGGGGGAGGACAACCAGAAGATGTCCAAGAGCCGGGGCAACGTGGTCAATCCCGACGACATCGTGCGCGAGTTCGGCGCCGACGCCATGCGCGTATACGAGATGTTCATGGGACCGCTTGAGGTGAGCAAACCCTGGGCCACGGCGGGCTTAGTCGGCGCGAGCCGCTTCCTGGAGCGCCTCTGGGCCATGGGCGAAAAGCCCCTGTCCGACGAGCCCCCCGCCGGGGAGCTCTTAAAGCTTTTGCACAAGACCATACGCAAGGTGGACGGCGATACCTCCGCCCTCAACTTCAATACGGCCATATCGGCTATGATGGTGCTCTCCGCCGAGGCCAATAAGCTGGACGCCTTGCCCCGCGGGCTGTGGTCGGCCCTCGTGCGCATGGCCGCCCCCTACGCCCCGCACCTGGGCGAGGAGCTTTGGCTCAAGCTGGGCAATAAGGAGAGCGTAGCCAAAGCGCCTTGGCCCGCCTTTGACCCGGCCCTCTGCGAGGACGACGAAGTGACCGTGGTCGTGCAGATAAACGGCAAGCTGCGCGCCGATTTCCGCGCCGCCAAGGATGCGGCAAAAGAGGAGCTTGAGCGTACGGCCCTGGCCCTGCCTAAGATTCAGGACTATCTAAACGGCAAGGTAGTGGCTAAAATCATCATTGTTCCCGGCAAGCTGGTTAATTTCGTAGTACACTAGTGCTAAGGGGTATGGATACCTCCTCCCGCAGCGG
>JBFZES010000295.1:0-3377 GCA_041306725.1 Spirochaetaceae bacterium
CCGCTGCGGCACCAAAATATCGCCGTCTCCGGGAGGAGCCAGGCGCGAGAGCACCATGTCGCTGAGCCTGCCCCGTACGGCCACCATGGCCCCGGGAGCCGGCGTTATGGCTATGTCTAAGCCGGCTAAGGCTCCCACCCTGCCCGCCCAGGCGCCCGTGGCGCTGATTAGGTAATCGAACTGTACGCGTTCTTCCGCCCCGTCAGGCCCCCTAAGCAGGGCGCTTTTCGCGCGGCCCCCCTCGCGCTCTATGGCCACGAGCTCGGTAAAGGAGCGCAGCCGCGCGCCTAGGGCCGCGGCCGCGGCCAGGAAGGAAGCGGGCAGGCGATACGCGTCGAAGCTGCCGTCGGGCACCCATACGCAGCGCCTGGCCGCCGGGTTTATGACGGGCTCCCAGGCCCGCGCCTGGCTAACGCTTACTTCGCGCGCGGGTATGCCCGCCTCAAGGCAGGCGGAAATAAAGCGCGGGGCGTAGTCGGCCTCGTCGTCGCCTATGGCCACGAAAACGCCGCCGTTATACTCGATAGCCTGGGGGACGATGCGGCGCAGTATGCGCGTTTCTTCCATGCACTCGCGGGCTATGGCCCGATCGCCCATGGCATAGCGGGCGCCTGAGTGGAGCTGTCCGTGGTGCCTGCCCGTGGTGCCCGACGTGAACTCGCCCTTTTCCACGAGCAGCACGGACAGGCCGCGCAAAGAAAGGTCGTAGGCGAGCGCGGCCCCCGAGCCGCCGCCGCCGATGATGCATACGCGGGCGCCGTGGCGGCGCTCGATAGAAGGGCTGAACATAGGGCTCAGTATAGGCGAGGCGCTGGCTTAGGGCAAGCGACGAGGGGCATCAGCCCAGCGGCGGCTCGGGGGGCAGCCTGCGCTGCGGCGCGCCAGAGAGGCTTAGGCCGAAGGTCCAATACGCCGGAGGCGCGCTGGCGGGCCGGTCGGTAGCGCCGGCTATGAAGAGCCGCCTGGCCTGCGTGCCCGGAGCCTCGGCGGCGTAGCGCGCGGCAAGATCGTCGAGCGCCTTGCGCACTTCCCGCCAGGAAGCGTCGTCGCAATGCAGGGTATAGTCGAAGAGGAAGCCCTGCTCGTCGTTCTTAGCGCCGCCTGGCTCTCCTCCCGCCGCGCTTTCCGCGGAGAGGGTGCGCTCCAGGAAGGCCTTGAGCCCTTCCTTAAAGCGCCTGGCTATCATGCGCGAAAGCTCGTCGCGCAGCGAGCCGTCGTCGTCCTGGTCAGGCCCGCCTTGGACTGAGTACTGCCGGGCGGCCGGCTCGTAATAGCGGGCGATTATGCCGTTCACCGTGTCGGTGTGGTCGAGCACCACGATGCCCGCCGCTTCCAATATGCGCATATGGTAGTGGGCCTTGCCCGGCCCGTCGCCCAAGAGCCGCGCCACCTCGGTGGCGGTGCTCGGCCGCCCTAGGCGCCGCAGCGCATGGAGGAGCTTCATTCTGTAGGGATGGGTGAAGGCCTTTATGCGCTCTTCGCTATCCAGCTCCAATTCGTCACGCATGCGGCATCCTTTATGATTCGCTTAAGGAAGCATAACGGCCAGCTTAGGTAGCGGTCAAGCGCGGCGGCGGCATCTAGAGCGGCAGCCTGTACTCCACCCAGCGTACCTTGCCCGCCAGCACGGCCTCCTTGAGCGCCTTCTCGGGCGCGGACAGCCTGGCGTCCCCGCTCTTCACCTCGATAAAGAGCACCTCGTAGGGCTTGCCGGCTCCGGCGCCCGGGAAGGCCACGAAGTCAACCGGCTTGCCTAGGAAGCGAGCGTCTGCGTGGTCGCAGGGAAAATCGGGAAAATACGGGGCAAGCTGCTCGCCTATCTGCCCGGTTAGCACGGAGCGCGAGCGCTTTACCGCGTCGTCACGGGCGCTCCTCTCGTCGGCCTTGAAGCCGCGCTCGGCCTCGAGCCTGCCTGCCCGCCTGCCCAGGCTCAGGCCCAGGATCAGCGCGACGGCCAAGAGCGCGAAGAGGATGAAGGCGAAAAGCGCCAAGAGCGCGAGAGAACGGGGCTCCAAGAGGGCCGAATCCAAATAGGCGTGCATGGCGCTTCCTCGCTATAATGGTCTAGAACCGCATTGTCTACGCGCTATGGCGGCGGGTCAAGGGAGTGCTTCATGGCAAGAACGGAGAAACTCGAGCGCGACCTGGCCGCGGCCGCCGGCCTGCTCGGCGCGGCGCGCTGCGCCATAGCCTTTACCGGGGCCGGCATATCGGCCGAATCCGGCGTGCCCACCTTCCGCGGCTCGGGCGGCATATGGGACCGCTATGACGAACGGCACCTGGAGCTGGGCTTTTTCAAGGCCGAGCCGGCCCTGGCCTGGGCCACGATACGCGCTATATTCTACGCGTTCGCCAGCCCCTTCGAGCCCAACGACGCGCACCGCGTTCTGGCGGCCTGGGAGCGCGAGGGCATCATAGACTTTACCATTACGCAGAACATAGACGGCCTGCACCGCAGGGCCGGCAGCGAGCGCCTGGCGGAGTTCCACGGCGCCACTACCCATCTAGTCTGCCTGCGCTGCGGCGAGCGCGCCTTAGCCACGGAAGAGGCCCTGGCCGAATTGCCGCCCCGCTGCCCCTGCGGGGGCGTATACAAGCCCGATTTCGTGTTCTTCGGCGAAGGCATACCGGAAAAGGCCTATAGGGACAGCGCGGCGGCGGCCGAGCGCGCGGACCTTTGCCTCATCGTGGGCTCCACCGGCACGGTGTATCCCGCCGCCTCCCTGCCGCGCAGGGTGAAGGCCCGCGGCGGCTCCATCATAGAGATCAATCCCGAACAAAGCGAGTTCAGCGCCGATATCGCGGATATAGTCTTGCCCCTCGGCGCTTCAGAAGCCCTGCGCGCCTTGGACGGCCTCCTGCGCGCGGCCAGCGCCAAGAACGGGAGCGATTCATGAGCGCCGCCCTTGATAGCGCGGCCCCGCGGCGCGCGGAGCCGCTTCGCGTGCTCGTCCTGGCTCAAGCCGTTGGCAGGGGCAGCCGTTCGGCCCCCTATGGCGCGGCCCGGGTGCTATCGGCCTTAAAGGCGGGCCTTGGTTCCGCCGTGGATAGCCTGCTTATCAACGCCTACCCCGGCGATACGCCCGAAGCTCTGGCCGCCAAGGCCGCGGCGTTCAAGCCCAAGCTTTTAGGCCTGTCGATTTACCTGTGGAACCGCAAGGAACTTCTGCAGGCGGCCGCGCTGGCCAAGGCCGCCCTACCGGGGCTGCTCGTCGTGGCCGGCGGGCCCGAGGCCAGCGCCGACCCCCGCGCCATGCTGGCAGAGGGCGCCGTGGATATCGTTATACAGGGCGAGGGCGAAGAGGCCCTGCTCGAGCTCTGCCGTGAGCTTATAGCTTATCCAGGCTCAGCGCCTCAGCCGGGCATACGCTCGGCGA
>JBFZES010000296.1:0-5425 GCA_041306725.1 Spirochaetaceae bacterium
CATCGCCAGGATAGCGACGGCGAGTATACGCCGCCGCATTATTGGGCCTCCTTGAGGCGTTCGCCGAAGGCGTCGAGCTCCGCCAGGTTCAAGGTGCTGGCGCCGTTTAGGGCGGCAGCCAGTCGGCCTGCCGCTTCCCTCGTCGTACCCCGTTTGCCGGCGAATACGATCAAAGTCTTTTTCATGCGATATCCTTTCCGCGCTCCCCTAACGGGCGATGCGTGCATTGACCAAAATCGTCCACACGGTCCCGCATCGAGCCAGGACCTCAGCCCTTGCCACGCCCCTGTCGGGGCCGAGGCGGCCATTGATAAGCAGGGACAGCTCCCCCTGCAAGTACGCGAAAAAGTAATCGGCCGCCTGGTCCGCGGCCAAGGCATCCTTAGCGCCGCCCTCCTCGGCCAAAGCCTTGGCTGCCTCGGCGCGGTAGGCCGCCGAGGCGAGGGCTATGTCGGCGCGTACGGCCTCGGGCGGTTCCCCGGACAGGTCCTCAAACCAAAGGAGGCGGTACAGTCCCTCGCGCTCGAGCGCGAAGGCGGCTATGCCGCCCGCCGCCGCCTCGCCGAAGTTCCTGCCAGGGAGGCGCTCCGCCACGCCGCTTAAGGCCTGCCCGGTAAAAGCGCGCAGCGCTTCCACGTAAGCCAGCCAGAATAGGCCGTCGAGGCCATCGGCATAGTGGTAGGCGTTCACGTGGGAGCAGCCCGCCGCTTTGGCTATGCCGCGCAGGCTCACGCCTTTGCAGCCCTTGTTCTCTTCTATCGCCGCCAGCGTAGCCGCGATGAGTCGTGCTTTTGTGTCGTCACTCATTACCGCTGGTAATTTACCAATGGTAACACTTCTTGTCAAGCCCAATGTACTTTATTCTCGGCACAGGAAAATAGTATTCGCAATACTGAGCAAAATGCACTAATATTTTAATCGTACTTTCTAGCCAGGAGGGCTCATGCCATCCCTTAATAAGCGTATAAAGCTCGCCAGGGCCCGCTTGCCCATGAAGCAGGCTCCCGATGCCTTTGACGAACTGTCCCGAGCCACGGCGCTCCTATCGACGGGAACGGATTTCGCGCAGCTGCAATCCATACTCGTCGAGCAAGCCTGCGATATCAGCCGTTCCGACCTTGCCGCCCTGTATATTTACAGCAATGCCGAGGATGATGCGCGCTCATCGCTTAAGCTGTCTTATAGAAGGGGGCCCTGGACCGCCCCCTCTAGCCTTAACCGCGCCAGCGACACGCTCGCCTTTCTTGAGGAATGCGGCGAAGCGGCCGTACTCAATACCCGCAAGGACTGCGTACTGTCGGGCCTGCTCCTCGACCCGGCCATGCAGGCCGCCATAGCCCTCCCGCTTTCCTTGCCGCGCTACAGGGCGGGCCTACTCGTGCTCAACTCCCGCGAGGCCGGACACTACGGCAAGCAGCGGCTGTCCTTCCTCTTATCCTTCTGCGCCTTGGCCGCCGGCATGCTCAGGAGCGCCAAGCTCTTCAAGGAACTCAAGGAGCGCGCCGCCGAGATCGAGGCCCTTGAGCGCTACCAGGAGAGCGTATTCTCGTCCATGACTAACCTGCTTATTACATCGGAGCGCGACGGGAGCATACGCTTCTACAACGACCAGGCGGCCGAGGCTTTCGGACTCGTGCCCGAGGACATAGGCAAGCCCGCCCATGAAGTGCTCGCGAATCGGCTGGACAAGAGCATCCTGAAGGCAGCGGAGAGCTGCCTAAAAGACGGCTCAACCATCTTGGGTATAGAGGGCATAGCCAAGGCCGAGGGCGAGGACCTCGACTTCACGCTCAACCTCTCCCCCGTGCGCGGGCGCCGTTCCGACCGCAGCGACGGCATGGTGTACCTATTCAGCGACCAGACTAAGGAGCGAGAACTCAAGGAGCGCATGAACGTGGTCGTCGAAGAGCGCAGGGCCATCAAGGATATGTTCAGCCGCTATCTCTCGGTGGACGTGGTCAAGCACCTGATGGACTCTCCCGACAAAATCAAGATGGGAGGCTCGGGCAAGCGGGCAACGGTATTCTTCGCCGACATTCGCGGCTACACCTCGTTCTCCGAGGGCAAGACCCCCGAGTACATCATCAAGATCCTCAATGAATACTTCTCCCAGGCCGTGGATATCGTGCTGAAGTACCGCGGCTTCATCGACAAATTCATAGGCGACTGCATTATGGCGGCCTGGGGCGTGCCGCTTACCAGCGAGGAAGAGGACGCTCGAAACGCCGTATCCTGCGCCCTTGAGATACAAGACCTTATCAACAATCCCAAACGTACCTTTTTCCGCGGAGAGGCCGAGCACCTGCGGGTAGGCATAGGCGTGCACACCGGTTACCTGGTAGCCGGCAACCTAGGCTCGTCGCGCCGCATGAACTATTCGGTAATCGGCGACACCGTGAATATAGCCGCCCGGCTCGAGGGAGTGGCCAAAGCCAGCGAGGTAATCATTACCAGCGATACGCAAAGCCTTTTAGGCAAGGCTTTCCAAGTAGAGGAACGCGAAGCGGTCAAGGTAAAGGGCAAAAGCGAGCCCATACGCATATATCGCGCCATTAAAAGAATTTCTCGTTAAGGGAGACCACGCATATGCAGAATTTTCTAGCGTCATTATCGCTTACGGCCATACTCCTCGCGGGGGCGGCCGTCATCGTGCTCGTGAATGTGGCTTTTGCCCTCGCGGCGGATAGCCGCGTCAAAAAGAGCATACGCAAATACGCCGCCGATCCCGAATCGAAGGCGCCCGCGCTCAGGCCGCTCGCCTTGTCCCTCTATGAAGGCTACGTGCTTAAGCGGGCCGAGCGTGGTTTCCGCGGCCTGCCTGGCCCCTTCCCCGCCCTGCCCCGGAGCTTGGGCTACGCGGAGCGCTGGATACCGCGCGTGCTCAAAGGCCGTTCCCCCAAGGCCATGGCCCTGCTCCTGCGCTATGCCCCCGAGCGCGGCCTCTTCGACTGCTTTCTGGCGGCGTTAGCCAGCCCAAAGCTCGGCGCGGCCTTCGTAGCCTGGCTTGAGGAGAATCGCGACGGCTTCCCGCTGCGCAGCGTAGCGCTGTCGGGCCCGGGCAGGGATTTTAACGGGGACGCCGCCCGCGCCTTGCTGGCGGACAGGATGGATAGCGTAAGGGAAATGCTTGGCGACCAGGAATGGGCCGTACGCGTCATGGCCCTGCGCATACTGGCGGGCAACGCCGACGAGCGCTCCGTCAAGGGCGTAGCCGACTGCCTGCGCGACCCGCATCCCCTCGTGCGCAAGCTGGCCATACTATCGCCCCAGGCCATAGATAAGATGGCCTTCTACGACGAACTCTATACCCGCTTTACCTGCGATCCTTCCTATGAGGTGCGCAAGGCGGCCAAGGAGCGCATCCTATCGAACTTTGCCGATCTGTATAACCCGGATACCGGCGCTCTCGGCCCGGAAGAGACCATACACGTGCTCGAGCTGCTCGACCCATCGAATAGGGCCGACGAGGAGATAGCTTACCGTTTCCTGGAAAAGGGCACGGACGAGGAGCGCCTCGCCGCCGCCGAGCAGTTGCAGGCACGGGGAGCTCTCGCCGATATGCTGGCCACGGCGCCAGGCGGCGACCGCAAGGAATTCGAGCGCAGGCTCGCCCTGCTCGGCGCCGCCGCGAAGCTGCAGGTATCCGGCTTCCTTAGCTCGGTAGAGTCGATAACGGGCAGCGGCCCCTTTGAAATGGCCGCGCGCATCTTAAGCGAAGCGGGAGACAGGCGCCTCATAGCCACGCTCGCGCAGCGCTGGTTCTCTCTCATGGGCCAGCCGCCCTACCCGGCGGAGCTCATCGCCGTATACCGCCGCGTGCTTGAAGCCATACGCGAGCGCGCCGACGAAAAGGCCTGCGCCTTGCTCGCCGAGGAACTGCTGCGGCGCAGAGGCGACAATGAGCTCGTGGCAGCCATACTCGCGGCCACCGACGGCAGCCAGGACCGCTGCGTATTCGGCTCGCTGCAGGGGCTCTTCCTTGACCCGGACTTCCCGCTGCGCGACGAGCTGCGCGCCGCCCTGCTGCGCCAGCCTAAGGATCTCGTCGTGCCCTTCACCCTTTCCTTCCTGCGCGCAGAACGACATAGCACGCCGCGCGCGCTTAGGCGCGACGCCCTCATACTCGCCGGCGAACTGGGCTTAAAAGGCGCGCTGCAACGCTCGGTAGAATCGCTGCCCACGCTGGACGCCGACGACATAGCGGCTCTCGCGCCGATAATCGTGGCCGCCGACGCCGCGGCGTTTAAGCTTAAGGCGCGTTACGTATTGGCCAGCGTGGACGCCCCGGCGCGCGCCGCCATCATCGCCGCGCTGCCCGCCACCGGAGAGCGCTCCTTCCTCAGCGACATTAAGACGGCGCTCAAAGACGCCGATCCCGACGTGCGCGTGGCCGCCGCCCGCTCGCTGGCGAGCTTCCAGGAGACCAAGGCGCTCGCCTCGGGCGGGATGGATCTCTTGCGCGACCCGGTGGAGCGCGTGCGCATAGCCGCCGCGGCGGCTCTCGCCGAAGCGGGAGGACCGTCCGTGGTAGAGGGCTTAAAAGGCGCGTTGGACGACGCCAACGAGGTAGACGAGGTAAAGGCCAGCGTCATCGCCGGCCTCGGGCGAGCCAGCGACGCCGCCAGCCTCGAATTGCTCTGCGACCGCCTCGAGCTGGCCGCGCCCGACGACGACGCGGGCGCGCGGCCTCTTATCAAGGCACTTGCCCAGCGGCGGGCAAAGAAGGACCTCGCGCGCCTCATAGAGCGCCTCAAGGACGCCACCGGCGAGCTTAAGGCCAGGATAGCCCAAGCCCTTCAGCTCATGGGCGCGGCGGGCGAGCGCTCGCTCGTGGAGCTCTTGAACGAAGACATAGCGTCCATCAAGCCCTACCTGGTGGAAGCCTTGGAATCGCTGGGCTACGTGGAGGCGCGCATACGCGAGCTTAAGCACCGCGATCCGGCCGTACGCGAGGAAGCGGCCCGAGCCCTCGACCGCGTGGGCAGCCGCGCCGCCTTCAGGGGCATAGTGCTGGCCGCCCGCGATCCCGACCAGGCCGTGCGCATAGCGGTTACCAAGGCGCTCGAGCGCCTGGCCGGCCCCGAGGGAGAAAGCATACTCGCCGAGCTTGAGAAGGACCCCGACGCAAGGGTGCGCAAATACGTGCTCTGGGCCATGGAACGCGTCAAGGCCAAGAGCCTGTAGGCGATAAGCCTGGGCAAGAGGCCTAGGCCGTAGGTCGGCGCCGCCATAAAATAAGGCCGCCCGGGGCACCAGTCCCGGGCGGCCTTATCGTTGTTAATCCGCTATTACTACTCGGAAAGGCTCTTGGGCTTGCCCAAAATTTCCGCCATGACCAGGGCCTTCTGCAGCGCCGGCAGTTCATCGATGCGGCCGGCTAGGCCTCCCGTAGCCTGGGGCGGATTGGCTGCCCTCGAGGCCATCA
>JBFZES010000297.1:0-2921 GCA_041306725.1 Spirochaetaceae bacterium
AGAGCGCGCCTCGGGAGCCAAGGTAACGCTGCTCGCCGCCTCCGGAGGGGCCAGCCAGAGCGACCGCATATGCCAGATATCGGCGGACCTGTTCAACCTGCCCCTTTCGCGCGGCGCGAGCTGCGAGACGAGCGGGCTCGGCGCGGCCATGTGCGCCGCGGCAGGGCTCGGCTGGTATCCCAGCGTGCGCGCCGCCTCGCTGGCCATGTCGGCGCGCGCGGCAAGCGATAGCTACGCCGGCGAACGCAGTGCCGGCGAGCGCCGTGCCGGCGAGCGGCCTAGGAACTTCGAGCCCGATGCCAAGAACGCGCGGCTCTATGCCGAGCTCTATGAACGGGTGTACAAGAAAATTTATAAGGCCCTGGCTCCGCTCTATGAGGAGCTGCGGGACATTACCGGCTATCCGGAAAAGCCGGCTCATCGCTAAGCGGCTCGCCCGCTGGCATAGAGCGGGCGCGGCTAGGTAAGGAAAGCGCTATGGCTAAACGAGACGATTTTTATCCCGCGTGGCACGAGGCGGAAGCGCCGGCCGGCAGCTTCAGGTCCATACTCAAGTGGGGAGACCCCAACGAGTATAAGCATCCCAACCGCAAGCTCTATAGGCTTATGAAGGAGCGCTTCAAGCTCGACGACGACTGGTTCAGGGAGAAGCGCCACATGGGCCTTGGCCAAGTGCCTGAGAGCGCCCCCTGCCGCCTTAAGCCGGAACAGGTGGCGGCGCTTTCCGCCATCGTGGGCGAGGGCAACGCCCACGCGGATACCTACAACCGCCTGCGCGTGGGCTACGGCAAGACCATGGCCGACCTCATGCGCCTGCGCCTCGGCGTCATCGAGAACATACCCGACCTGGTGCTCTGGCCGCGGAATCGCGACGATCTGCGGGCCATCGTGGACTACTGCGACGCCAACGCCATCCCTTTGTACGCGTACGGCGGCGGCTCATCGGTGTCGCGGGGCGTCGAGGCGGTACATGGCGGCGTTACCCTAGACATGCGCGTGCACCTTAAGCGCGTGCTCGCCTTCGACGAGCGCAGCCAGACCATAACGGTGGAGGCGGGCATGAGCGGCCCGGAGCTAGAGCGACTGCTCCGCGACGCGCCTAACGCCCTACAGGCTTCGCGGCCCTACACCGCGGGGCACCTGCCGCAGAGCTTCGAGTACTCGGTGGTGGGCGGCTGGGCGGTAACGCGCGGCGCGGGCCAGAACTCCACCTACTACGGCAAGATCGAGGATATCGTGCTGTCGCAGGACTACGTGTGCCCGCGCGGCGTGGATATACGCACCCAGGACTTTCCCGCCGCGGCGAACGGACCCGACGTGGATCAGATCATGATGGGCTCGGAGGGCTGCTTCGGCCTGCTCTACGCGGTCACCCTTAAGCTAAGGAAATACCTGCCCGCCAACACGCGGCGCTTCTCCTTCATATTCAAGGACTGGGAGAGCGCCAAGGACGCTTGCCGGCACATCATGCAGGGTGAGTTCGGCTTTCCCAGCGTATTCAGGCTTTCCGACCCCGAGGAATCCGACGTGGCGCTTAAGCTCTATGGAGTTGACGGCACGCCGCTCGATGCCTTTATGGCTCTGCGCGGCTACGCAAAGGGCGAGCGCTGCCTCATGCTCGGCACGGCCGACGGCGAGGCGGGCTTCTCTTCCCACGTGAAACGCATGGTCAAGCGCATAGCCAGGAAGCACGGCGGCATGTATACCACGGGCTTAGTCGAACGATCCTGGGAACACGGCCGCTTCCGCGACCCGTACATGCGCGAAGACCTGCAGGATTATGGCATCATGATAGATACCCTGGAATGCTCGGTGAACTGGTCCAACCTGGAGGCGGTCCATACGGGCGTGCGGGCTTACTGCCATTCGCGGCCCGATACCATATGCATGACCCATATGTCGCACTTCTACCCGCAGGGCTGCAACCTCTACTTCATCTTCATAGCCAAGATGGACAGCCTGGACGAGTACCTGGCTTACCAGCGCGGCGTGCTCGATAGCATACAGGAGCACGGCGCCAGCATGAGCCACCACCACGGCATAGGCAAGGCCTTTGCCCCCTGGCTCGAGGGCGACGTAGGCCCGGACATCATGGCCCTGTTCAAGGCCATAAAGAAGCATTTCGACCCCAAGGGCATTTTGAACCCGGGGGGCACCTTGGGCTTAGACCTTGAGGATGCGCAGAAGCGCTTCCTGAAAAAGCGCTAGGCAAGGCTCGCGGCCCGGGCTTCAGCGCAGGTAGCGTATGCTTATATCCGGGCAGTCGCTGGCGTAGAGCATGGCCTGGTAGCGCAGGCTGAAATCGAGGGCGTCGCCGGGCGCGAGCGCCCGCGCGCAGTCCGTCACGTCGCATATGAGGTGGTCGCTGGAGCTGCCTATGGGTTCCACGCCCGGCTCCGCCGCGCTTATGGCCTCGTGCTTGCCGAAATCCCGCTTGCCCGCGCCTAAGATGGCCCGGAGCCTCGGGCCGCGGTCTTCGTAGAGCGGCGTTTCGCCGAAGGCGTCCACGTTTATCGTGCCTATGGGATGGGAGGGTTTCTCCCGTAGCTCGAGCACTTCGAGCCGCAGGGTAAAGGCGCCCTCGCGCACGCCCGGCGGCGCGCAGGAAAAAAAGCTGGGCAGGTCCAGCGCCGTCAGTATGCCCTCGCCCACGCGCAAATCGCTTATGCCCGCGGGCATGCCGCCGTTCACGAGGAGCGGCAGGGAGGACGTGGCCCCTCCCGATACTATGGGCAGGCTCCTGCCTAGTTTCTGCTCAAGGCGACGCGCCGTGGCTACCAGGGCGCCAAGGTTCTCCTCGCTTGCCTGTATGGCCCCATAGCAGCCCAGGTTTACGCCCACGCCCAGGATTTCTAGGCTCGGCATGGATTCTTCGACTTCTACGGCGGCCGCCTCTAGTTCCTCCGGGTCGAACCAGCCCT
>JBFZES010000298.1:0-5017 GCA_041306725.1 Spirochaetaceae bacterium
CATCGATAGGGCCGCTAAAAGGCCTACCAGGGATAGAGCGCTTAGGCCGGCTGCTTCCGCAAGGCCCACGCGCAGCATGATGGCCAGGGGGGCCTCAAAGCCCGCCGTGCCGAAGAGCGTAGCCTGGGCGCCCCCGAAGGACAGCGCCCAGAGGTAGCTTAAGCCGGCGGCTAGCCAGGCGGCAAGCGTAAGGTAGGCAAGGGTCAGGGATAGCTTCCTGCCCAGCTTGTCGACCAGCGGCAGGAGGAAGGCCACGCCTAAGGACGCGGCGAACAGGTAGAGCGGGTTTACCATTTTTCCTCTCCGTATGCTTCTATGGACGAGCCGCCGCCGGCCGCTTTCAGGCGCAGCGCGTAGCTGAGCATAAGGGCGGTGACCGCGAGGCCTATGACTATGGCGGTGAGCACCAGGGCCTGCGGCACGGGGTCGGTCATGCGCGCGGATGCCGTCGCGGCGTCAGTGGCCGCGTCTAGAATGGGGGCGGTCCTGCCCCGTATATAGCCCACGGACAGGATGATGAGGTTCACGCCGGTTTCCAGCACGGTAAAGGCTATGGCTATCTTAAAGAGATTGGGCCGGGCCAGCACGCCCCAGAGCCCCACGAGCACGAGGGCCGCGCCTGAGGCCGCCACCGGGTTTATGCCGGCTAAGAATTCAAGGGCGTTCATTTGCGGTCTCCTTTCAGCGCTTCCAGTATGCCGGACAGCTCCGCGCCTACCTTGAGGCCTACCATGGAATAGATGAGCGGTATGGCGCCGGCGCTTACGAGCTTGCCGAGCTCCCCAAGGGGAAGCGCGCGCGGGTCTAAGAAGCCCCAGGCTAGGAAAGCGCCTAAAAGCCCCAGCGCCACGTAGGCGGCGCCCGAGAGGGACTCGATGGCCGTCATGAGGCCGTGGGCCAAATGGGATTCGGGCCTGGCCAGTATGTTGAGGAGCACGGCCGTGGCTATGACCACGCCGCCTTGAAAGCCGCCGCCAGGCGTAAGGTGGCCGTGGGTAAAGATGTACACGCCGAAGAGCACGAGGAGGCTGCTAAGGAGCCTCGCCGCGGTGCCAAGCACTTCGGTGGCTTCCTTGCGCGGCGCGCGTGCGCCGGCCGTGCCGAGGCGCTTCTTCGTAAGCAGGGCTCCCACGCCCGCGGTGGCGGCGAAGAGCACGGCCACTTCTCCCAGGGTGTCGAATCCGCGGTAGCTGACCACGATGGCGGTTACCACGTTCGCGGTGGCAAGCTCGGCGGGCGCGCGGTCGAGGTAGGCCGTAGCCAGGGCGTTGGGTTCCTCCGCCACGCCGGCGCGGTAGGCCAGCGGCAGGAGGGCGAAGGCCATGCCGAGCAGGGCCAGGGTAACGAGCACTTTGCGCATCATGGCCTGCCTCCGTTATCCGCGGCGGGATGCTCCGCGCTTTCGTCGGAGTCCTCGTCGTCGGCCTGCTTGGAGAGGGCCAGGGCGTAGAGGAACACCACGGTGGTAAGGCCCGAGCCAATGGCGGCTTCGGTCATGGCCACGTCGGGGGCTCCCATCAGGAGGAACACGAGGCTGGCCACGAGGCTCACCCCGCCGGCCAGTATTATGGACACGAGGAGGCTCTTGGCCATGATGGCCCCTATGCCCGCGGCCAGCATGACTAGGCCGGCGATGATTATCGCTACATCAGTCCACATGGCGGCCCTCCTGTGCTCGCGGGGCTTGGCCGCTAGCGGCCGCATGGCTTGCGGACGCGGCCGCCAGGGCCTCGTCATCCTCGGCTAGCGCGTCGGGCGTTAGCCTGGCGCCAAGGCGCTTGCGGTAGCCGTGGGCCGCCCGGGCCAGGGCATTGGAACTTACCGGGTTGGTTAGGGCTATGAAGCCCGCCAGGAGCAGGGCCCTGCCCAGGAAATCGGGCCGCATGAGCCCTATGCCCACGAGGAAGAGTATGGAGCCCAGGGTGGTGGCCTTGGTGCCCGCCTGCATGCGGTTAAAGGCGTCGGGCATGCGCAAAAGCCCTATGGCCGACAAGAGGAAGAAAAGGCTGCCGACTAAGCAGAGTGAAGCGCCGATGATGGCCGCCATCAGAGGCCTCCTTCCAGGTAACGCGCGAGGGCTACCACGCCGGCGAAGCCGACGAGGCCGTACACGAGGGCCACGTCCACGTATATGCGCCTGCCCGAGAGCAGGGCAAAGGCCACGATGAGCGAGCTGGCCATGATGGTCATGGCGTCCAGGGCCACGGTACGGTCTATGGCCCAGGGCCCTTTAGCCAGCCGTATGCCCGCGAGCAGAAGGCTCAACGCCGCCAGGCTTACGGCGGCTAAAAAGATCGCGTCAGCCACAGATCACCTCCAGGTATTTCTCGAAATCGCCCACGATGGCTTCGGTGGCGGCTACGGGGTCGGCATCGGCCACCTTTATCCAGTGCACATAAATATCCTGCCCCCTCGTTTCCACCGTTATCGTCCCTGGCGTGAGGGTTATGGAGTTGGCCAGGAGCAGCCTGCCTAGGGGGCTTTTAAGCTTAGTGCGTACCTTGACTATGCCTGGCGCTATGGGCAGCTTCGGGTGGAGCACCCTGAAGGCAACGTCCAGGTTTGACAGCACCAAGGCCTTGAGAAACACGAACGCGTACGCGACCATGTAGAGCAAGGCCTTGGGGTTGAGCCGCAGGTCCTCAAGCGGCGAAGCGGGAAAGAAGGGCAACACGGCTATGAGGAAGGCCGCGACCGCTCCCGCTATCGCCTCCTCTCCGCTCCAGGGAGCGGTAAGGATCAGCCAAACGCCCCATAACGTGAGGAATACCAGCACTCGTGCTTTGAGTGTTTTCATCTTGTGCTCCCTGGCCTGTGATTGGATGAGTTAGTATAAAGCCTTTTTGATATATGTAAACTAAAATATTCAGGAAATACTATTGATGCTTGCGGAATGCCGCAATGGCGGCTATTCTGTACGGGTTCTAGCGTCTGAGTTGCTCGGAGGTTGTGTATGAATGAGATCCTGGAGAAGAAGAAGCTGTCCGACGATGTGTACAGCATGACGTTCAAGGCTCCCCGCATAGCGGCGGAGCGCAAAGCCGGCCAATTTCTCATAATCCAGCTGGATACGAGCGTAGGCGAGCGCATTCCCCTAACTATAGCGGATGCCGACCCCGTTGTGGGCTCAATTTCGATAGTTTTTCAAGCGGTAGGCGAAACTACCCACCGCCTGGCGGCCATGGACGTGGGGCAATCGATAGCGAACGTGCTCGGTCCCCTAGGACGGCCCACCCATATAGAGAAATTCGGCCGCGTGCTCTGCGTGGGCGGCGGCATAGGCGTCGCTCCCATGCATCCCATAGCGCGCGCCATGAAGGACGCGGGCAACGATGTATCCATCATCATAGGCGCCAGGAACAAGAGCCTCGTCATCATGGAAGAAGAGATGCGCCGCATAAGCGACAAGGTCCTCATAGTGACCGACGGCGGCAGCTACGGGCGCAAGGCCCTCGTTACCGAGCCGCTCAAGGAAGCCTGCGCGGGACCGAACCCTCCCGACCTCGTGGTGGCCATAGGCCCTCCCATCATGATGAAGTTCTGCGCCGAGACCACGCGGCCCTTCAAGGTGCCCACGGTGGTATCCCTAAACACCATCATGATAGACGGCACGGGCATGTGCGGCGGCTGCCGCGTCACCGTGGGCGGCAAGACCAAGTTCGTGTGCGTGGACGGCCCGGAGTTCGACGGCCACCTGGTGGATTTCGAAAACATGATGCTGCGCCTTGGCGCGTATAAGGGTCAGGAAAAAGAGGCCCACCATAAATGCCACGCCACCCTGGGCATAAAAGAAGAGGTGAAGTGATATGCACGTAGACGCAGCTACCCTGAAGGCCGCCGCGGCCCAAACCCTGAAGGAGCTGGAAGGCCGCGCCCTGGGCCCCCGCGACAGGCTGGCTATACCCTGCCAGGATATGCCGGCCCAGGATCCCATGGAGCGCATCCGCAACATGAACGAAGTGGCCTTGGGCTACTCGGCGGAGCAGGCGCGCGTGGAAGCGTCCCGCTGCCTGGACTGCAAGACCGCCCCCTGCGTGCAAGGCTGTCCGGTGGGCATCGATATCCCCCGCTTCCTTAAGCTGGCGGCAGCCGGGGACTTCGCAGGCTCCCTGGCGGTCATCAAGGAATCGAGCCTCCTTCCCGCGGTATGCGGGCGCGTGTGCCCTCAGGAGGTGCAGTGCCAGGCGCCTTGCACGGTGGGCAAAAGCCTTAAGGGCGTGGAACGGGCGGTGTCTATAGGCCGCGTGGAGCGTTACGTGGCCGATCTCGAGCGCGCGGAGGGCCGACGGGCTAAGGCCGCCGTGGCTCCCGACACCGGCAAGAAGGCTGCCGTCATAGGCTCCGGCCCTGCAAGCGTGAGCTGCGCCGCCGACCTGCGCAAGGCCGGCCACGCGGTAACCGTGTTCGAGGCCTTCCATCGCCCCGGCGGCGTGCTCATCTACGGCATACCCGAATTCAGGCTGCCCAAGGCCATAGTGGACGACGAACTGCAGGGCCTGCGCGACATGGGCGTGCGCATAGAGACTAACTACCTCGTGGGCCGCACGCGCAAGCTGGCCGATTTCATAAGCGAAGACGGCTTCGACGCCGTATTCATAGGCTCGGGCGCGGGCCTGCCTACCTTCATGAACATACCCGGCGAGAACCTCGTGGGCGTGTTCTCGGCCAACGAATACCTTACCCGCTCCAATCTCATGAAGGCCTACGCCAAGGGCGAGGCGGCAACGCCCATATACGAGGCCGATACGGTGGCCGTACTCGGCGGCGGCAACGTGGCCATGGACTCCGCCCGCACGGCCCTGCGTTTGGGCGCTAAGAAGGTATACGTGGTATATCGGCGCACCATCAAGGAAATGCCCGCACGCGTGGAGGAAGTGGCCCATGCCATGGAAGAGTGCATAGAGTTCCGCTTCCTTGAAAACGCTACGCGCATTATTGGGGACGAAAAGGGCCGCGTGCGCGCCATGGAAACGGTGCGCTTTGAATTGGGCGAGCCCGACGCCTCGGGACGCAGGCG
>JBFZES010000299.1:0-4554 GCA_041306725.1 Spirochaetaceae bacterium
AAATGGTATGAATGGAGGGTCGAACACCGGAATTTATAAGGAGTCTCTCATGCAAGACATCAAGGCGATCCTAAAAGAGCGCGCCATAGGCGCGTCGCTCACGGCAAAGGGCTGGGTGCGCACCAAGCGCGACACGAAAAACGCCATCTTCCTTGAGCTGAACGACGGGTCCTGCTTCGCCAACCTCCAGTGCGTGTTCGACAATAACGCCATGGATAACGCGCTCCGCCTAGCCATGGAGAAGCTCAGCACCGGGGCGGCCGTGGCCGTGAGCGGCAGCCTCGTTGACTCCCCGGCCGCCGGCCAGCCCGTGGAGCTTAAAGCCTCAGGCCTGGAAATCTACGGCGAAAGCCCCGCGGACAGCTACCCGCTGCAGAAAAAATCCCACTCCTTTGAGTTCCTGCGGGAGATAGCCCACCTGCGCCCGCGCACCAACACCTTCGGCGCCGTGGCCCGGGTGCGGCATCAGATGGCCTTCGCCGTGCACAGCTTCTTCGAAGCGCGCGGCTTCAACTACGTGCACACGCCCATCATAACCGCCAGCGACTGCGAAGGCGCCGGCGAGATGTTCCAGGTGACCACCCTGGACCTAAACGGCATAGCCAAGCGCGGCGAGGCCGTGGACTACGGCAAGGACTTCTTCGGCAAGCCCGCCTACCTTTCGGTATCCGGCCAGCTCAACGTGGAGACCTACTGCATGGCCTTGGGCAAGGTATACACCTTCGGGCCCACCTTCCGCGCCGAGAATTCCAACACCCCGCGCCACCTGGCCGAGTTCTGGATGATAGAGCCGGAGATGGCCTTCGCCGAGCTGCCCGAGGACATGGCCCTGGCCGAAGACTTCATCAAGCATCTCCTTGGCTGGGCCCTGGATAACTGCGGGGAAGACCTTGCCTTCTTCGACAAGCGCGTGCAGCCCGGCCTCATAGCCATGCTCGAGGCGGTGCGCTCGGCTCCCTTCGCCCACATGAGCTATACGGACGCGGTCAAAGAGCTCGAGAAGAAGGCTGACGGCTTTGAGTTCAAGCCCTACTGGGGCTGCGACCTGCAGACCGAGCACGAGCGCTACCTTACGGAGACGGTCATCAAGGGGCCGCTCATCGTCACCGACTACCCCAAGGACCTCAAGGCCTTCTATATGCGCCAGAACGACGACGGCAAGACCGTGCGCGCCATGGACGTGCTCGTGCCCCGCATTGGCGAGATCATAGGCGGCTCGGAGCGCGAATACCGCTACGAGCTCCTCGTGAAGGCCATGCTGGACAAGAAGCTTAAGCCCGAGGATTACTGGTGGTACCTGGATCTACGCCGCTACGGCTCGGCCCCGCACTCCGGCTTCGGCCTGGGCTTCGAGCGGCTCATGCGCTACGTGACGGGCATGGAGAACATACGGGACGTCATACCCTTCCCCCGCGCTCCCAAACAGGCGGATTTCTAGGGCACGAGCCTTATGCCCGGCTTTGACTTCATGCGCCAAGCCAGGCGCGGCCGCCATCGCGCGGCCGCGCCTTTATTGAGAGCGCGCGCGGCCCTCCTCTGCGCCGCGCTTTTTCTGCGCTCGGGAAGCCCCGCGCTAGCCGAAGCGCCCCGCTTCGAGCTGCCGCCTCCGCCCCCCGGGGACGCGCGGGGCATAGCCCTCATCGATTTCGCCAAGGGCGACATCCTCTTCTCCCTCAACCCCGACGAGGCCATACCGCCGGCGAGCCTGGCCAAGCTCATGACCATGCACGTGGCGCTCAAGGCGGTAGACGAGGGCCGCGTGGGGCTCTACGAGCCCATACCCATACTGTGGGAGGACACCGCCCTGCCCTACGGCTCATCGCTCATGTACCTGCAACCGGGCATGAAGGTGCCCTTCGACGAGCTCCTGCGCGGCATGGCCGTAATTTCGGGCAACGACGCCGCCCTGGCCGTGGCGCGGGTGCTCGCGGGCTCCAGCGAAGCCTTCGCCAGGCTCATGAACGAAGAGGCGCGCGCCATGGGCTTGGGCATGACGAGCTTCGTGGAGCCCTCCGGCCTATCCGAGTTCAACACCACGAGCGCGCGGGAGATGGCCCTGTTCACCCGCGCCTACATGCTTAAGCATCCGGGAGCCATAGCGGCCTACCACGCGCGAACGACCATGGAGTTCCCGCGCGCCGAAGTCATGCCCGAAGGCGTTCCGCCGCCGCCCATCAAGATACTCCTAAAGAACAGGAACAGCCTGCTCTTCAGCTATGAGGGCTGCGATGGCCTAAAGACAGGCTTTATAGAGGAGTCGGGCTTTAACCTGATAGCCAGCGCCGAACGAGAGGGCACGCGCTTCATACTGGTTACCCTGGGAGGCAGCCACAGCGCGTCGTATCGGCAGAGCTCGGCCACGGCCTTGCTCGACTGGGCTTTCGCCAATTGGAAGACGGTGCGCCCGCCGGCGCCTGAGCTGCCGAGCATTCGGCTCTGGGGCGGTGCGCCGGGGCGGCTGAGCCTTGAAGCGGCCGAGAGCCCCGAATTCACCGTGCCCGTAGGCCTGGCCCGCGACATAGAGTATCGCGTGGAGCTGCCCGACGAAATAGAGGCCCCGATCATGAAAGGGGCGGCCGTGGGGCGCATCGTGTACGCAAGCGGCGACCGCGTGCTCAGGCGCATCGACATCGTGGCGGCCGAGGACGGCGAGCTTGGCTCGCTCTTTACCCGCCTGCGCGACGCCATAGCGCGCTTTTTTCAGCGGCTCTTTACTCCCCGAGACTGATCATTCCGCGAAGCTAAGCCTGCCGGACTCGTAGCGCACGAGGCCCTCGGCCGCCAGCGAAGCGGCGGCCTTGCCCAGCCGCCCTTCCTCTAAGCCGGAAGCCGCGGCCAGCTCTTCAACGCTCATGCCCGCAGCGGAACCCGATAGCGCCTTGAGAAGGGCGCCCCGCGCCTGCCGCGCCGAGCCTTCGAAGCGGCTTTGCCTGCCATAGGCGGCGCTCTGCCTGCTCGGGTTAGTTTCCTTCTTCTTTAGCCAAGCCCCGTAATCCATGAGCGCGTAATACCAGCGCCTGGGGTCGGCCGCGTCCATGGTAGACAGCGCCACGGGCTCAAGCTCGCGGTCGCTCACGCGCTCCCCATCGGGAAAGAAATGAAAGATGAGGGCGGCCCGTATATTGGTCTCCAGCACGGCGCCAGGCAGCCTAAAGGCGAAGGCGCGCACGGCGCGGGCCGTGTAGGAGCCTATGCCGGGCAGCGAGCGCAGCTCCTTCTCGTCCCGGGGCACCTGGCCGCCAAAATCGTCGACGATGATCCTGGCCGCGTCGCGAAGGCGCAGGGCCCTGCTGTTATAGCCTAGGCCCTTCCAAAGCCCGTATACATCCGCCAGGGGCGCCAAGGCCAAGGCCTCGGCGTCCGGGAAGCGCTCGAACCAGGCAAGTTACTTGGGCAGTACGCGGATGGTCTGGGTCTGCGGCAGCATGATTTCCGATACCAGTATGCGCCAGGGCTCGTCCGTATCGCGCCAGGGAAAGGAGCGGCCTTCCAGTCGATAGTGCTCAAGCACGGCCCGGCGGAATTCGGCCGCGTCGGCTTCGGATAGGGTACGCTCTGCCCGCTGCTTGTTCATAGGGCCACTATACGCGCGGCAAATCCGCTGATCAAGATAAGCATTGCCCTTCCTTCCGCGCCGGTGCTAGAATAGACCGTCCCAAAAGGAGGGATACGCCATGCCCCTTAGCCTACAAGACCTCGGAAAAGCCGTACTCGATACCGAGTACGCCGTGCGCGGCCCCATCGTGGCGCGCGCCTTGGAGCTCGAGAAGTCGGGCAGGGAAATTACCTACTGCAACATAGGCAACCCGCAGGCCCTCGAACAGAAGCCGCTGTCCTGGGTGCGCAGGGTGCTCGCGCTCTGCGAGTATCCTGAGCTGGCCGAGAAGGCGCCCGGGGCCTTTCCCGCGGACGCTATAGCGGCCTCCAAGGCCATACTGGCGGGCACGAAGCACGGCCTTGGCGCTTACTCGGAGAGTAAGGGCGTACGCTGCATACGCGAAGCCGTGGCGGCCTTCATACGCGAGCGGGACGGCATAGACGCCGACCCCGACGCCATATTCCTTACCGACGGCGCTTCCAAGGGCGTGCAGGCGGCGCTGCGCATGCTCATTGCCGGCCCCTCCGACGGCATCATGGTGCCCATCCCCCAGTATCCCCTCTACTCGGCCACCATAACCCTCTACGAGGGCAAGCAGGTAAACTACTATTTGGACGAGCACAACGACTGGAAGCTATCGCGGCAGATGCTCGAGGAGTCTTTGGCCGAGGCCAAGCGCTTCGGCGTGCGGGTAAAGGGCATAGTCGTCATAAACCCGGGCAACCCCACGGGCTCGGTCATAGACGCCGATAACATAGCCATGATCATAGACTTCGCTAGGGAGCAGGGACTTACCATACTGGCAGACGAAGTATATCAGGAAAACGTATACAAAAGCGGCGAGCGCTTCAGCTCCTTCGCCAAGGTCATGAAGGCCAAGGACGAGCGCACGGTATCGCTGTTCAGCTTCCACTCCACCAGCAAGGGCTTCTTAGGCGAATGCGGGCACCGGGGCG
>JBFZES010000300.1:0-3371 GCA_041306725.1 Spirochaetaceae bacterium
AGGTATTTGAGCTGGCGCACGATAAAATCGGCCCGTTCGCGGCTCTTCTCGAGTAATAGCTCGTATGCTGGTATCATGCGTCGATACTAGCATTTACCGGGCCTTTCCTCAAGATAGCCGCGGGGCCGGTCCACGCCCATAGCGCATTGCGATGCAGGCTGAACTAAGCCGGCAGACCTAAGCAGGCTGATAGGCCGTTTACGCCGATCAGCGCCGCAAGGCAGCCTCGTAGCGGGTTCCTACAGCCTTCCAGTTAATGACCTTAAAGAAGTTCTCGGCGTATTCGGCCCGGCGGTTCTGATATTTAAGATAGTAGGCATGCTCCCATACATCCATGCCGAGGATCGGCACGTTGCCGTCGCTTAAGGGCGAGTCCTGATTGGCGCTGGACAGCACGCTGAGCTTGCCGCCCTTGTTTACCACCAGCCATGCCCAGCCGGAGCCGAAACGGCCCACGCCCGCTTTGATGAAGTCTTCCTTAAACGCGGCAAAACCGCCGAGTTCCGCCGTTATGGCCGCAGAAAGAAGTCCTTCCGGCGTTCCGCTTTTAGCCTCAGGCGCGAGTATTTCCCAAAATAGGCTGTGGTTATAGTGGCCCCCGCCATTATTGCGTACGGGCGTGCGTATGGATTCAGGCAGGCTAGTAAGCTCCACGATGAGCTTCTCTACTGGCCAAGCGGCGTATTCGGTGCCGGAAAGGGACTTCTCAAGGTTCGCGGCATAGGCGGCATGATGCTTGTCGTGATGCACGCGCATGGTAGCCTCGTCGATCCAGGGCTCCAGGGCGTCGTAGGCATAGGGTAGATCGGGTACTGAAAAAGCCATAATGGCCTCCTAAAAACATAATGAAGCGCCATAACAGCGCTTAATTATTAATTTAGTAAGGTTTATGGGCAAAGACAAGCCCCTCAAAGAAGGGGGCCCCCATTCAGGACTTATTTAAGGAAATCTTCTCGTTGCGGCGTGAAGCCGTCCACGATGACGCTGTCTTCAATAAAACGCACGCCATGGGCTTCGTTAGGCCCTGCGTAAAAGCTGTCGCCGGGACTTAAAACATCCTTGCGCCCGCCCTTGCTCAGCTCCACTTTGCCTTTGACGACATAGCTTATCTGTTCATGCACGTGGGAATGCTCGGCTACGACGGTGCCGGCATTAAAGCGCACCTCGACGAGCATAAGGCTTCCGCCGCGCGCTAAGAGCTTACGGGTGGCACCTTCGAACAATGGCGTCGGTTCTACGGAGTCGTTATGGCAAATCATCAGGGGCGCTTCCTTTCCTCGAGCAGCGCGCGCTCGCGCCGATCGTCTTCCTCAAGGAGACGCAGCACGGTAACGCGCTCGCGCTCCAATTCAAGTTCTTCGCGGCGCAGGTCAAGCTCGCGGTCTTTGAGCTTAAAATAGCGGCGGGCGATGCCAGCGCCAACGAGTATAAGGGGCAAGCCAACGAACAAGCTTATAACGCTTACTATCGGCACAAGGACATCAGGCACGGGCTTTTCCTCCGCTTAGCGAGAATATGCGGGATTCTATCCTAGTGAAGCGCTAATTTCCAGCGTCAGGCAGACAGGGCAAAACAGGTCTTCCGCGCAGGAGCGATCGCCCAGGCGGCGCACGAGGAAAGAGAGCGGTGTATACAGCGGAAGTTCAGGGCCGCTCAGGCGTTCAAAGCCTTGAGTATGTCCGCCTCCATACGCTCCGGCTCGAGGGTCGGCGCGTAGCGTTTTACCGAACTGCCGTCGCGCGATACGAGGAATTTGGTAAAATTCCATTGTACCTTGTCGCCTATGAGGCCGGGCGCTTTCTTGCGCAGATACTTAAAAACCGGATGCGCCGTCTCTCCGTTTACGTCTACCTTGGCCATCAGCGGAAAGCTGACCCCGAAGTTGCGCTGGCAGAACTGGGCTATCTCGCCGTCTCCGCCGGGTTCCTGGTGCGCGAACTGGTCGCAAGGAAAGCCTAATATTACCAGGCCCTTGTCAGCGTACTTGGCAAAGAGTTCCTGCAGGCCCTTATACTGCGGGGTAAAGCCGCACTTGCTTGCCGTGTTAACGACGAGCATCACCTTGCCCTTATACTGTTCGAGGCTCAGTTCCTTGCCGTCATTGGCCATCGCTTTCAGCGCGTAAATATCGTCGATCATAGCCGTACTCCTTGTTCGTTAGCTCGTCTGAATCAATATATCGCCGTAGCGGAGAGAAGGATATCAAGAAAGGCTAAGGAATCTAGAATCTAGTAGCTAGAATCTAGTAGTTAGATTCTTCCTTCTAGATTCCCTCTTCAACATTTTGCATTCCAGATTCTACATTCTAGATTCTATATTCTAGATTCTAGATTCTATATTCTTTATTCCCCCCTCCCGCCGTCTTCTTCCCCACCCCCTTTCCGCTTGACGAAAGAAAATAATGGGCATAGTGTCGACGCATGAATGAACGAAACCAGGGCTACTATTTCGAGGATATCAAGCTCGGCATGAGCGCCGAATTTTCCAAGACGGTAGGCAATGCCGATATCATGGCCTTCGCCGAACTGTCAGGGGACTTCAATCCCGTGCATGTTGACGAGGACTTCGCCAAGACCACCATGTTCAAGGGGCGCATAGCCCACGGCATGCTCTCGGCCGCGTATATATCGACCGCGCTGGGCACCAGGCTGCCCGGCCCCGGCTGCGTGTACGTTTCCCAGTCGCTAAAATTCAAGGCGCCGGTGCGCATAGGCGATACGGTAGTGGCCCGCGTGGAAGTGCTGAGCACCTTGCCAGAAAAACGCTTTGTCACGCTCAAGACGAGCTGCAGCGTTGAAGGCAAGACCGTATTGGACGGCGAGGCTACGCTCATGGTTCCGGCGAAGCCGGTCTGAGCGGGCAGGTTAAAAAGGGGAGAACGGCTATGGATACGGCAATGATACGGCTGCGCATGAGCTCGGCCGACGCGCATTACGGCGGCAATCTGGTGGACGGGGCCAAGATGCTCCAGCTCTTCGGGGACGTGGCAACCGAACTGCTCATACGCAGCGACGGCGATGAGGGGCTCTTCGCTGGCTACGAGAAGGTTGAATTTCTGGCCCCCGTATACGCCGGCGATTATATCGAGGCAGTGGGACAGATCGTTACGAAGGGAAACTCGTCGCGCAAGATGAGCTTCGAGGCGCGCAAGGTCATAGCCCCGCGCCCCGAGCTCAACGATTCGGCCGCCGACCTGCTAACGGAGCCGGTAGTAGTGTGCAGGGCGGTGGGCACCTGCGTCGTGCCTAAAGCCAAGCAGCGCATGTCGAGCTAAGGCTTTGACACTGGGTCGATTATGCCGGGCGCCCGTTCGCGTCCGGCTTTTTTTTAGCCTGTAAACTCGCGAGCACGATGCCGGCCACGATGAGCAG
>JBFZES010000301.1:0-4377 GCA_041306725.1 Spirochaetaceae bacterium
GGACGCCGTGGGCATGTCCACGGTGCCCGAAGCCATAGCCGCCCGCCATTGCGGCCTTCGCGTGGCCGGGGTATCCTGCATAAGCAATATGGCGGCCGGCATGCTCGACCAGGCCCTGAGCGAGGCCGAGGTATTCGAGGTTACCCGCAGGGTACGCCATGATTTTTCCGCCCTCATACGCGGCCTGCTTAAGCGCCTGGCCGATTTGAACCCCTAAGGAGAACGATGCTATGAACGCGGCCATGGTAAAAGACGAATATAAACAGCGGATAGTGGACGGCGGCATGCAGATGGTGGCCGAAAAGCTTACCGTGGGCACCTGGGGCAACGTGAGCGTGCGAGACAGGGAAACCGGGCTCATTTACGTTAAGCCCTCGGGCATGAAATACGCCGACATAACGAAGGACGACATCGTCGTCTTTAATAAGGATTCAGAGAAGGTGGACGGCCACCGCAAGCCAAGCATAGAATACCAGTTCCACATAGGCATCATGAACGCCAGGCCCGACGTGAACTGCGTCATCCATACCCACCCCGTCTATTCTGCGGTGCTCGGCGCCCTTGGCATGGACCTGCCGGCCATAAGCGAGGACTTCGTGCAGCTGGTGGGCGAGAAGATCATCAACTGCGCTTACGCCCTGCCCGGCACCCCCGAGCTTGCCCGCAACATCGTGGCGGCCCTTGGGGCTCGCAACGCGGTCATGATACCCAACCACGGCACGGTATGCTGCGGCTCGGACTGGGACATGGTCATGAAGGTGTGCTTCGTGGTGGAAAAGGCCGCCCAGATATACGTTCTGGCGCGGAGCATAGGAGCGCCTAAGCTCATAAGCGACGCCGATATACTGGCTATGCAGGATTTCGCCCGCAACCATTACGGCCAAGGCAAGTAGGCGGCCCTTAGGCCGGACAGGCGGCGGCGTTCAATTCGATCATGAAGGCCGTTCGCTCGCCCCTATTCAGGCGCACGCTGCCGCCGAGCTGCTTGGCCATACTCTCTATCATGCCCAGCCCGAAGCCCGGCGACTTTCCTATATCCACCTGATCGGGCAGACCCACGCCGTCGTCGGCTATCTCTATGCGTATGATGCCCCCGGCGGATTCAGCGCTCAGGTATATGGTGCCCGAAGCCCTTCCCTTGAAGGCGTACTTGAGCGCGTTCGTTATGAGCTCGTTAATGATGATGCCCAGGGGAAGCAGGGCGTCCGCGGGCAGGTCAAAATCGCCTAAGTTCTTCTCTACGCGTATGTCGGCGCTTACGGGCATGTTCTGCAGTATCTCGTCCACCAGGGGCGAAAGGTAGCTGTCGCAGGATAGCCGGCGGTAGCTATCGGCGCGGTAAAGCTTGTCGTAGAGCACGGCCATGCTTAATACCCGGTTCTCGGCGTCGCCGATGGCCGCCGCGGCCTCCGGGTTGTCGCTGGCATTAGCCTGCAGGTTCAGGATGGCCCGTATGGTCGCCATATTATTCTTGATGCGGTGGTGCACTTCGGCCAGCAGCACCTTCTTCTCGTTCAAGAGGGTTTCGTGCTTGGCGTTGAGCGCTTCGATCTGCTTGAGCGGCCGCAGGTCCTCCGCCACGAAAATGAGGCCTTCAAGTTCGCCCGCCTTATCGCGCAAGGTGGAGGCGTAGGCCATTACCGGTATGGCCCTGCCGCCTTTGCTGCGGATATAGGCCTCCACGGTTCCCTGTTCTTCCTGGCCGCTTTGCAGGCGGATCGCCAAGGCGTTAAATTCCTCGCCCATGAATACTTGGCCTATGCCGATCTTTAGCGCATCGGCCTCCGTATAGCCGCTAAGCTCCCTAAAGCGCTCGTTTGTTTCCGCAAGCTTAAGCTCTCCATCGCAAAGGAGGAGCATCTCGTTTATATGGGCTATGATCTGCCTCGAGGCGAAGGATAAGCTCAAGCCCAGGAAATCGTAGCGCTTAAGCGCGAACCAAATCCCCGCTATCCATATCAATTGCAGCGCGAAGGGCAGGAGGGGCAAGGGTACCCCGCGCCCCAGGACCATCGTATTATACGCCCCGCTTAGCACGAAGGAAAGGATCATGGCGTGGATAAGGGCCCGCGCCTGCCTTTTTACGCGGCGCGAGCGGGAACGCCTGCGGTAGAGCATGAGCAGGACAAGCTCCAGCGCCAGGAAGAGCGAGAATATGGCCACGTTCAACAGGGTTACCATAGGCGGCGCCATAAGGCGCGGATACCAGCCGTAGGGCCCTAGGGCAAAATCGCCAAGGTAATCCCGCCCAGAAAGGATATAGCCCATGAAGTAGAGCGAAGGCACATAGGTAAGTATATAAACCCAAATAGGCTGTTTTTTGCTCTTGCAGAGCACGATATGGAAATGCAGGAGTAGGCCCACGTTCAGGAAGGAGAAGGGCAGGTGCAGGGCATTCCAGAACAGGCAGGCTTCGAGGCTCAAGGCCGAATATTGGAACATGGCGAAGAGGGCCGCAAGGGTGTAGTTGAGGCAGAGTATGAGGAAAATGCGGTTGGCCGGCGCTTTGGGGTTGGCTCTATATACGTTGAGCCCGAAGAAGAGATAGATAAGGACGCAGAAGAACGAAATGACGGACGCCAAGTACATACGAAAAGTATAAGCGCCTCCCGGTAACAAGCAAGGCCTATATAGTTCCTCGAAGCTTGTGTTCGAGCTCTGCGCGGCGCAATATCCAGTAGGCATACCCCCATCGCCTACGCCACATAGCGCGGCCTCTATAAGGAAACACAAGCTTCGAGGAACTAGTTGTTGATAAAGGGACGATCCGGGCGTACCATATCCCCTATGGACGAAGAGCGCGAACTGAACGATGCCGCGGATGAGCCCCTGTCGGGCGCCAGCTTCCTCAAGGAAGGCGAGCGCCGCAGCGTCACCGTGCTCTTCGCCGATATGAAGGGCTTTACCGCCCTATCCGAGCGGAGCGATCCAGAGGAGATGGATGCCCTGATGACCAGGGTGTTCTCCCGCTTCGAGGCCATAGTGCGCAAGCACGGCGGTTACGTTGAGAAATACATAGGCGATGCCATGGTGGCCGTGTTCGGCGTGCCCGAGCTGCACGAGGACGACGCGGCGCGCGCCATAGACTCGGGCCTAGAGTTCAACGGCCTTACTAGGCGCGCCGGGCCGGATTTCCCCTCGGGCGTACAGTTCCGCATAGGCGTCCACGCCGGCCTCGTTACCACGGGCAGGCGCGGCAGCTTCGACGTGGTTACCGGCCACACCCTGGCCGTAGCCGCGCGCCTGCAGGCGGCCGCCCCCCCCAACGGCATACTCGTATCGCAGTCCGCGCGCGAGCTTTGCGACAAGCTTTTCATATTCTCCGAGGCTCAGGAGCTTACGCTTAAGGGCAAGGAAGAGCGGGTGCTGGCCTACCAGGCCCTGGCGCGGCGCAAGGCCATGTTCGACTACGCCACGCCCTTCGTGGACCGCAAAGAGCCCCTCGAGACCCTTACCGGCGAGTACGTGCGCCATATGCGCGGCTCGGCCCGCTGCGTATACATCAGCGGCGACGGCGGCATAGGCAAGACCCGCCTCGTGGCGGAGTTCTGGGCGCGGCTTAAGGGCTTTCCCGACTTTCGCGCCACCTTCCTGGCAGTCAACCCCTCGTCCTTCGGCAACGCCGACTACGCCGCCCTGCTCCACGCCGTGGCGGACTTCCTAGACCTGCGCTCCGACGCGAGCTACGAGGAATTCGAGGAGGCCGCGCGCTCCCATATAGAGCTCGACGAGGCCTACCTCAAGGACGCCTACGGCCTGTGGAAGCCCGGCGAACGGCCCAGCGGCGAGAGCCGCTTCGTAGCCGCCCTCGGAGCTCTCTTCGACGCCATACTGGCCTCCGACGGCGACACCTACCCGGACGTCGTGGTGCTGGACAACGCCAGGCTTACGGACGAAAAAAGCCTGGAGTTCTTCCGATCCTACTTCGCCTCGGCGCGTTCGCGGCCCTTCTTTGTGCTTTGCGACCGCATAGCCGACGAGCGGGCCGCCCTCGTGTTCGGCAGCACGCTGAGCCTGGCACTCGAGCCCTTAAGCGACGAGGACTCAGCCGCCCTTGCCCGCGCCCTTGAGCCCGAAGGCCTGGACGACGAAAGCTTGAGCCTCATCGTGGACCGTTCGCAGGGCTACCCCCTCTTCATAGAGGAGTACGTGAAGCTCCTGCGCTCCAGCAAGGACACGGGCAGCCTGCCCGAAAGCATACAGACCACCATACTGGCGGCCTTGGACAGGCTCAGGCCGGAGGACAGGGCCCTTGCCCAACAGCTCTCCGTGTTCCGCTTCCCCTTCGGCCTCGAGGAGGCCCGCTCCCTCCACGCCAAGGCGGAGGGCGATTCCGAGCTCGTGGCCGAGCGCCTTGAGCGCCTCGCCGCCGAGCGC
>JBFZES010000302.1:0-10657 GCA_041306725.1 Spirochaetaceae bacterium
AGGGCGGCTAGGTCAGCGCTGGGAGCCAGGCTGGCTTGGGCGAGCTGGCTATAGCGCTGCTGGCCATGGGCTGGCGTAAGCTGCCACAGCAGCGCGCAGGCGCAGATGAACGCATAGTAACGTTTCACGAAAAAGCCTCCTTGCAGATAGCTGGGCTAACCTGTATTATGGTCCATGCGCTCATCGGGTATGCCATACCTATCTACAATACTCGTAAAAGGCCTTTCGTTTCAATTTATTTCTCGATATATTAGATAAAGCATATGTAGTCAAGGCGCGCGAGCGCCGTTGTGGAGGACCGTGGATGGATGATATCATCGACTTAGTGATCGTGGGAGGCGGAGCGGCCGGCATGGGCGCGGCCCAGTATGGCGCCCGGGCGAATCTGCGCACCGTCGTGCTTGAAGAGATGGCGCCTGGCGGGCAGGCCCTGCTCATCGATAAACTCGAGAATTATCCGGGCCTTCCCGTGCCCGTCGACGGCTATACCTGGACCGAAACCATGCGCAAGCAGGCCGAGGAATTCGGCGCCGAGCTACGCTCGACGAGCGTGTCCGCCATACGCAAAGCAGGCGACGCCTTCGCCATCGATACCAGCGACGGCCCGGTAAAGGCCAAGGCGGTTATACTGGCTACCGGGGCGAAGCACCGGCACCTGGACGTGCCCGGCGAGGAAACGTACGCCGGCAGGGGCGTATCGTACTGCGCCACCTGCGACGGCCCCTTCTTTAAGGGCAAGCGCATGCTGGTGGTAGGGGGCGGCGACGCGGCCTGCGACGAAGCCATGTTCCTGTCCAAGCTCGCCGAGAAAGTCCTCATGGTTCACCGCAAGGATCGTTTCCGGGCGCAGAAGGCCCTGGCCGACCGCGTGCTGGCTAACCCCAAGATTGAGATGCGCTGGAATACGGTGGTCGACGAGATACTGGGCGCCAAGGCCGTGGATAAGGTACGGCTTAAGAACCTCCTTACCGGGGAGCTAAGCGATCTGGCCGTTTCCGCCGTCTTCGTGTTCGTGGGCTCCATACCGCAGACGGGCGCCCTAGAAGATAGCATAGCCCGCGACGAGAGCGGTTCCATCCTTACCGACGACCGCATGGAAACGAGCCTGCCCGGGCTTTATGCCGTGGGTGACGTGCGCGCCACGCCTTTCCGCCAGGTGGTAACGGCGGTGTCCGACGGGGCCGTGGCCGCGCATTGCGCCGCCCAGTACATAGACGAGCTTGAAGGCCACGGCTATAGCTAAGCTGGAGGGAAGAGGCGGATGAAAAGCCGGCGCGGCGCACGGGCATCGTTACTCGGACTAAGCCTCGGTTTCCTAAGCCTGCTCTCGCCGGCGCTGTTCGAGGCCTGCGCGCCCGCCCATGCGGGCAGCGCCGACCTGGCGCCAGGCTTGGTCCCCGACCCCGCCGTCCAGCCCGAGGCGGCGTCGCCTCTTGCCTCGCCAAAGCCGAGCATCGATGCCTCGTCGTTCTGGACGCTCGCGGGAGAGGAGACGGAGGCCGGCGCGCGCGCTCTCCTCGACGCCATGAGCGACGTGGAGCGCCTTGGCCAGCTCTTCATGCTATCCTACGGCGGCGACGAGCCTACGGCCCTGCTCTACGACTGGATACGCGAGCGGGGTCTCGGCGGCATAAAGATATTCGGCTGGAATGGCGAGGACACGCGCAAGCTGTCCGCTTCCATACGCGCCATACAGGATGCCGCCCAGCTTGGCCCGCACGACGTTCCGCCCTTCGTGGCCACGGATCAGGAAGGCGGCTGGGTACGCCACGTAAAGGGCGGCACCAGCATAACCCCGGGCAATATGGCTATAGGCGCTTCCGCCTGGGTAAGCGACGCCTACCGCAGCGCCTTGTACATAGGCCGCGAATTATCGGCCCTGGGCATAACCATGAATTTCGCGCCCACGGTGGACCTTGCCACCCGGCCGGATTCCTCGATTATCGGCTCGCGCGCCTTTTCCTCGGATCCTAAAGACACGGCCATACTGGCCGCCGCGTGGACCCGCGGCATGGCGGACTCAGGCGTAGCGGCCACGGCCAAGCATTTTCCCGGCCATGGCGATACGTCCTTGGATTCCCATGGCGTATTGCCTATCATAGCGATAGACGAGGCCACGCTCTGGGAGCGGGAGCTTTTGCCCTACCGCCTGCTCGCCGCCGAAGGCGTGCCCGGCATCATGAGCGGCCATCTGGCTTTTCCGGCCATAACCGGCGGCAATGAGCCGGCTTCGCTTTCGCGCCGCATGATACAGGGCATCCTGCGGGATCGCATGGGCTACGACGGCCTCGTGATCACCGACGACCTTATGATGAACGGAGCGGCCAGTTCCGGCGGGCTCGCCGACACCTGCGAGCGGGCCATACGCGCCGGCAACGATATCCTTATGTTCTCCCGTACCCTCGGGATGAACGACGCGGAGTGGACCAAGCTCCTTAGCCTCTACCGGCGCGACCCGAGTTTCCGCGCGCGCGTGGATGAATCGGCCCTGCGCGTGCTGCGCGCTAAGCTGAATTGGCTCTTGCCGCGCGGCGTCCAGGGCATACGGCCTATAGGCAAGCCCGAAGAAGCCTTTCGCCTCCCCGATGCCCAGGCCTTCTTCCAGGAACAGGCCCGGCGGAGCGCCACGCTCTTAGGCCAGCGGGCATTGCCGGCGAAGTCAGGCGAGCGCCTGCTCGTGGCGGGCCAATTCTCCGATTTCTTCGCCGAGGCCGGACGAGCCTTCCCCGGTTCCGAAAGCTTCCGTTTCTCGTACCTCCCCGGGGACAGGGCCGTGCCCGAGGAGCTAGACGCGTTCAGGCTGCGCCTGCGCGCCGCGGACGGGGTCGTGGTGTGCGTGGCCAATCCAGCGAGCGCCTCGTACGCGCGCGAGGCGCTTAAGGCGGGCAAGAAACTCTATGTCGTATCGGTGCTCAGCCCGGTATTCGCCTCCGAATTCGCCTCGGGCGGCCTCGTCGTAGCCGTATACTCCTATGCCACCGAGTCGTTCAAGGCCGCCTTCGGCGTTTTGAGCGGCCAGAGCGGCGCCGTAGGGCGCTTACCCGTATCGGACTAAGGTCCTTATGGCAACGCTGGCGGCGGCGCCCTGCGCGCGATGGCGGCGAGCCCGCCTTTCCGACGGTCAGGCCATACGGTCTTTTCTCATTGAACGGGAAAGCCATGCCGCGGGCATAGCCGGCCGCATACTCCGCGAAAGCGGGCGGGCGGGGCTGCCCTTGCGCCCAGGCGGCATATACCTGTGCGGCTCCCCGGCCATCGAAGGACTGTGCTTATTTACGTCCGGCGTAACGGTCTTTCCCCTCGCCGCGGAACCTGCCGTCGGCGCATCCTTTAGCGGCTTGCGTCTCTCCCGTACCATACGCGCTATCAAGCCTTCCAGCTGCGTGGGCTTGGACCAACAGGTATCGGCATTGGAAGAAGCCCTCTCCTGGTCGCCGGCCATACGGAACCGTTACAGCGTCATGTCCCTGGATCCGGCCGGCTACAGGCCTGGGCCCGTTCCCAGCGGCGACTTCCTGCCGCGTCGGGCCACTATCGATGACCTTGAGGAACTGTCGGTCCTGGCGGGGCTCTATGATAGGGAAGAGGTGCTTACCTACCTTCACCGCTTTGACCCGGCCGCCAGCAAAGCAGGCCAGCTGCGTTCGCTTAAAACCCAAATAGTGTACCTGGTGCGCTGGAAGGGCCGCGTCATAGCCCGGGCTCAAACCAACGCGCGAGCCTGGACTAGGGATCAGCTGGGGGGCATATACGTGCTGCCTGAGTTCCGCGGCCTAGGCATAGGCCGGGCGGTCGTACAGGCCCTTGTCGAGGATAGGCTGGCCGAGGGCCGCGGGCTCTGCCTCTTCGTCAAGGAAGCCAACGCGCCCGCCTTGGGGCTCTACAGGTCGTTGGGCTTTACGCATGAAAGCCCGTACCGGGTGGACTACTTCGCCTAGCGCGGCGCCGTGCGCCTCATTCGTCCGTTTGGCTTTGCTCTTCGGCCCAAAATTCTCCCCTAAAGCAGTAGTGCGGCTGCCCGGCCACATAGAGCTCGCCCGACTCAAGCCATTGCGCGAGCACCTGATCCCGCCCCAAGGCCACGCTCGCCTCGCGCTCGGCAAAATCCGCCTTGTGGGCGGCGGCCAAGGCCCCGCCCGCGGCGAGCAGGGCATCGCTGCCGTGGCCGCGTATCCTAAGCGTCTGTCGCGCTAAAACGGCCACGTCTACATCGGCGCCTATGCCGGCTTTACTGGCCGCCATAGCCCGTTTGCCCGGAAGGGGGCCGTCTATGAGCCTGAGCGTAAGCGTTTCCTCGCCGAGCCGCACGGTGCTGCGCGCGCCTTCGCTTCGCACCTGCGCCATGCCAAGGCTTATGCTGAAGTTCCTCGAGTCCAGCACGACTATATCGTGGAGCCCTTCGCGGGAGCCGAGCTGCACGCTTTCACCCGCTACCTGCCCCATATCGAAGAGCCAGCGGGCTATGCAGAGCAGGGCGGAGGGAGAGAGCGGGCAAGCGCCGCCCCGCCTGTCCCAAGCCCGGGCGGCAGGGGACCCGTTCAAGCTCTCCAGGACGGCAAGGCCCTTTGCCCCGCAGCCGCGCACGGGGCTGCAGAGCTCCCGCGCGACGGCCGACCAGTCGGGGTCGGCGCCCTGCGCGCCCACGCGGTCTATGAGTATCCAGGCGGCGTCCGCCACCCGCAATTTAATAAAGCTCAGATTCATGCCTTAGCTTAGCGCGCGGGCGCCCCCATAGTCCATAGACTATGCTAGAATGGCCGCATGACGCCGCAGCCGAGCCTTATCGAGTATCCAGCATACCAACGCGTGTGCGGCATAGACGAAGCGGGCAGGGGCCCCCTGGCCGGGCCGGTATGCGCGGCGGCGGTCGTCCTTCCCGAAGCTTTCCCTATTGGTCTGCTCGCCGATTCTAAGGCGCTTGGCAAGGCCGCGCGCGAGCGGGCCTACGCGGCCATCGTCGAGGCCTGCGACTACTCCGTAGCCTGGGCATGGCCGGCGGAGATAGACAGGCTCAATATACTGGGCGCCACCATGCTAGCCATGGCCAGGGCCTATGAAGGATTAAAGGAGCGGCCGGACTTGGCGCTGGTGGATGGCAACAGGACGCCGGACCTGCCCTGCGCCCGAGAGGCCATCGTGAAGGGGGACGCAAAAGTGCACGCCATCATGGCGGCCTCCATACTGGCCAAGGTATCCAGGGACAGGGCCATGGAGCGCTACGATTGGCTGTATCCGGACTACGGCTACGCGAGGCACAAGGGCTACCCCACGGCCGAGCACAGGGCGGCGTGCAGGCGCCTGGGGCCTTCGCCTATACAGCGCCTGAGCTTTAGCTACGCGAAAGAGTAAGTACCTTCCGCGAAGGGCGTCATTCGTCGCGGGGGCGGGCCTTTTTTACGGTGAGGCGCTTGCCTGCCGGCTTCGCGGGCGCTATTTCGGGGCTGGGCGCGCCGATGGGTACCTTGGCGCTCGTGCGGAGCACGCGGCGCTTGGGCTTGCCTTCGCCCTCGGGCATCAAAGAGAAAACCTCGCCGCTTGAGCCGTGGCCATCCGCGCGGCGGGGCTTGCCCTGCTCGCCTTCGGCCTGGCGCTTGCTCGGGCTCCGGCGCGCGGGCTTGGAGCCCTGGGCTTTCTCCATGGCTTCAAGCGATTTTTCGAAGGCCTTCAGGAAGTCCTGCAGGCTTTCCTTAAACACGACTATGGAACGCCGGTCGAAGCTGGTGCCGCTTTCGTCGGGCTTGCTTTCGACTATGGCGAGAAAGAGGTCTCCGGTCCTATTTTCCTTGACGTTGAAGAAATAGGTCCTGCCTTCGCACACCATCCTGGTGGAAAAAATCTCGCCTCGAACGCCCATACTGTCTCCCGTGTTAGCGTACGCCGCCGGCCGCGGACTCGCGCGTGAGCCGGGACGCCCATCCCTCGTACTGATTGGTGGATCTTCGCATATAGTAGCGCTTCTTGCGCTATTGCGCAAGGTCGGCGGCGCCTACCCAGGCGCTGTGCGCGGCCAATAAGAGCTCCTCGTGGCGCTTATCCCCGCCGCGCACGTCGGCCATCACCCTGAACACGGGCTCGGTACCCGAGCCGCGCATCCAGAGGAAGGCGATGGCTTGGCCCTTCCCGTCGCGCAGGGTGACCTTAAGGCCACCAGCGCCTCCGGCGCCCAGCGCCCCTAGCGCGCCGAAATCCTGCCCGAGCTCCCGCTCTTCCATGCCCAGCGAAGCGCTCAAGCTCCAGGCTAGCGCGCCGAAATCGGGGGCAAGGGCCGCGGCCAGGCCGGGCCAGCCGCGCAGGAACTGCGCCGCGTAGCCGGCCTTAAGCGCCGCCTGGTCGCGGCAGCGTACCTTTAACGCCGCCCTTTCCTCGAATACGCTCGTGGTGGCGAAGGGCGGAAGGCTCGCGATCAGGTCCGCGAGGCTGAAGTCCTCGGCGTAGGCTGCCTCGCGTCCGGTAGCGCGCAGCCAGAGCCTGTACGGCCCGGGCACGCCGTCCTTGTCGCGCAGGAACAGGAGTTTTAGGAGGGCTGTCAGGGTGTTGATGGGGTCGCGCACGGCGGCCGGATGGGTGATAACGCCGCCGTTGGAGCCTTCGCCCAGTATACGGACGGTCCAGCCCTTCTCGCGTAGCGCGCGGGCGAGCCCCACCACGTTGGCCTCGCCGGTTTCCGCCCGAAATACCGATGCGCCGAAGGCCTTGGCTATGTAGTCTACGCGCATGCTCGTCGCGTCGTTGGCTACCACGGCCACGCGCTCCGCGCCTTTGCCGCTGAGCAGGCGCTTGCGCTCAAGCTGAGCCAGCTCGGCGAGCGCGGCCAGGGCGAAGGTTTCCTGGGCCTCGAGCGCGCGGGCCTTGCCTTCGCGCTCGTCCCAGGCGACGATATTGCCGCGGTCGCCGTCGCAATCGGGCACGTAGCCGAAGATATAGCCCGGATCGCCCCGGCGGGCGGACGTAAGCTCCGCCTTGCACTGGTCCAGGGACTCGCCCTCGGGCACGATGCGGTGGGCGAAGTCGCGCGGCCGCGCGTTAATCAGGCGCACGCGCGCGCCAAGGCCGCCTAGGAAGTCGGCGTCCAGGGACAGCGAGCGCGCCGAGCCGTTCATCTCGGCCACTATGCCCAGCTCGCGCGCCTGCACGGCGGCGGCAAGCTCGTCGAGCGCGCTCTCCTGCTCGTCGAGATTGGCCGAGGCGCCGGCGACCTCGCGGGTAAAGAGGGCATAGTCGGAGAGCGCCTTGCGCTTATTGAGCGAGCAGCCCGCGAAGGCGGCGGCAAGCTCATTCGGGGCGATGGAAGCCGAAAGCGCGGCGAGCCTATCTATGTCTTCCTTGGCGCAGGCGCCGTCTTTGAGGCGTTTAATAAGCAAGGCCGCCTCGTCGCCGGGCAGTACCCCGCCGTCGGTAAGGCCGAACTTCACGCCGTTATGGCCCACCGGGTTGTGGCTGGCCGATATATAGCAGAAGGCCGAGAGCCTGTCCGGATGCTCCGCGGGCAGGGCGCCCGAGCGCCTGGCCCAGGCCATGATTTCCGGCGCGGCCAGCATGTACGCGTAGCGTACGCCCAATCCCCGCGCCAGGAACGCCCGCAGCATGACGTCGGCTATGGCCGGCCCGCTGTGCCTGGTGTCCAGGCCCAGGGCCACGACAGGCTTAGGGCCGGGGCCAGCCAGCTCGAGCAGCCGGCCGGCGAATACGTCCGCCATGCGCGCCGCCGCGTAGAGCCGGTCGGGGCCAAGGGCCTCGCCCGTATCCTCGTCCGAGGCGCCGAACACGCCGCGCCAGCCCGAGGCCGAGAGTATGAGGCTATCGAAGAAGGCGCGGGCGCCGTCGGGGCTCGGCTTGACGGCTAAGGGCTGGCTATAGGGGTCCCCTATGGCCAGGTTGGTGGAAGGATGGAACATCATGCTCATGGGCTACCTCGAGGCTATCGTGCTTATTCTGTGGGCAAGTGCAGGTTGGGCAGGTCGAGGGCGGAGTCGGCCGCGCGCCGGTTTTCTTCCTGGATGGCCAGGTATACTTCCTGTCGGTATACCTTAACGCTGCGAGGCGCTTCTATGCCCAGCTTTACCTGGTCTCCCCGCACTTCCACCACGGAAACGACGATGCCGTCGCCTATCACTACTTTTTCATTGGTTTTTCTGGTGAGTATGAGCATGGCCTAGGCCCTGGAGGCGGATAGTTCCGCCATGATGTCATGCTTCGTCTTCCAGCGCGGATCCGCCTGGGGCAGCTGCACGCCCTTCCTCGATGCCTTGCCTATGACTATGGGTCCCATCAGGTTAGCCGTTACGGGGCTGCCGTCGGTCGGCACGGTGACGAGGCACAGGATAAGGGCGTCCTCCGGGCTCGCGAGGCCAAGGGCGGAGGATAAATCGTCCTGGACGTCGACCGCGTAGTCCGCGCGGAAGAGGAAGGGATCGACTAAGATAAAGGCGAGTTCGGGCAGCTCGATGGATTGCAGGTAGAAGTAGGGCTTTTGCGGCGCGTCCAGGAGCGCGTAGCGCGTGAACTTCTGAAAGCCTATAAGGCCTTCGGGGAAGTCTATGATCTGCCTGTCGTCTATGTCTATCTCGCCAAAGGCTTTGGTGCGTAGCTTCATTATTCCGTCCAATCTGCCTTAATCAACGCAGGAAGTCAAGGAGCGTCTGCGGCAAGGTCTTGCCCGCCATCTGCAGCGATGCCTGGTGCGCGTACTCCATCATCTTGAAGTCCGTTATCGCCTGGGCAAAGTCGAGGTCTTTCTCGGCCGCCAGGAGGGCGGTTACGTCGGGGATTTCCTTGTTGAGGCGGAGCTTGGCCGATTCCAGGCGCTCCATCATGGCGCCCGCCTGCGCGAGCCGCCTGCCCATATTGTCCATGCCCGCGTCTATGCTCGCCAGGACGCGGCCGCCCACGTCTATATGGTCTCCCTTATAGAGCGCGTCGCGCAGGGCTATGATGCTGTCGAAGAGCGAGCCTCCCGATACCCTGGCCGTGTCCGCGTAGTCGGAGGGTACACGGGAGCCGGAGAGTATGCCCAAATCGGCCAGGGCGCTGCCGCCCGCGCCGTCCTCGAGCCTGATGCGCTTTGCCTGGCTGCCCTCGAGCACGAGGGAATTGCGGCTGGGGTCGAGGGACGCCTTTACGGCCGCGCCCGAGTCGTTGATCTTGGCTATTATGGCCTGTACCGTATCGCCTGGCTTGAGGGCTATCTCGTGTCCGTCTATGAAGAGGCTCGTAGCGTCCGTGACGCGGTAGTTGGACGCGTCCACGCCGCCGCTTATGCGCTGCCGCTCGGACCAGAACACCTCGTCTCCCGCTATGTTCATGGGCAGATAGGCGCCTTCGCTGATTTCGGCCTCGGGGCTGCCCAGCCCGCCTAGGTATTCGACGCCCACGGTGGTAGCCGCGCCCGCGCCGGCCGCGTAGCCCTGGAGCGCCTTAAAGGGCTCGGTGCGCGCCTTGTCCCCCGCGAAGAGGAAGTCGCCGTCGGGGCCGCGCGCGTTCGCCAGGTTGACGATCTCGGATAAGAGCTGGTCTACTTCCACCGCCATGGCCGCGCTGTCTTCTTTGGTGAAGGTGCCGGTTGCGCCCGTGACCGCCAGTTCGCGTATGCGCTGCATCAGGTCCTGGGTCTGCCGCATATAGCCCTCGGCTATTTTGGAGCGGTCTAAGGTATAGCGCACGTTTTCCTCGTAGCGCTCAAGCCGTTTAGAGAACGAATCGTAGCGTACGGAGCGGGCTGCCGCCAGCGGGTCGTCCCGCAGGTTCTCGAAGCGCTCCTGCTTATTCATGCGGTTGGACATGGAGGCCATGGCGTCCTCGCGGCGCCTCATCCAGTACTGCATGTCGTTATTCATCATATCCGAGCTTACTCGCCGCATATCGTATCCTCCACTAGGGCATCATCGGTTTTCGCGAGAGGCCTTACACGCCCATCCTGTTGATGATGGTGTCGAGCATCTCGTCGAAATTGGCTATGAATTTGGCCGAGGCGGCATAGCCGTGCTGGAACTTGATCATGTTGGCCAGTTCCTCGTCTATGTTCACGCCGGATATGGATTCGCGCATTTCCGACAGGTTCTTGGCTATGCGGGACTGGGTTTCCGCCATGCGGCCCGCCCGTTCGCCCTCAAGGCCTATGCGCGCCACCGCGTCGGCGAAATAGTCGTCGAAGGTGGCCTCGGAGCCTACCATGACCGGCGACGTGCGCAGGCGCGCTATGGCCAGGGCGGCCGAGCCGTCGCCCAATTCCGCGGGGCGGCCGTTCATGCCCATGCCGGCGGCTATGCTGTTGAGGTCGCGCTTGACCTCGCCGGCTATCTCTATCCAGCCGGAGGGATGCGCTATGGGAGCCACGGCGAAGTCGGTGCCCCCCGTGCGAAGCGCGAGCACCGCGTCCGCGCGCTCCCAATCATAGGAGCCTTCCGCGCCGGAAGCGGCCAGGAGCCCCGCGTAGCCGGCGAGGAACTCGCCGGAGTCCTCTATATGCCTAATCACGAAATCGGGATTATCGCCATTGGCGCTCGCGGTGGCCCGCAGCTGCAGGCTGCCGTCGGCGCTGAGGCGGGCGGTCACTTCGGAGCCCGACACGTTGATGCGGCGCACCAGGTCGGCTACCGTATCGGTGGGCAGGTAGGCTATGTCCACGAGGCCTTCCGCGCCGGACAGGCGTATGGTGCCC
>JBFZES010000303.1:0-3376 GCA_041306725.1 Spirochaetaceae bacterium
GGCAAGCCGGCCCTCAAGCCCTATGCCGTGCCCACGGACGGCATACTCCTGCAGTACCCCGACGGGCAGTACTGGATAATCGACGAGAAGACCAAGCACGCCGCGGACGTGCTCCGCGAAACGCTTAAAGAGTTCAATATAGCCGCCGAGGTTACCGGCATACGCAAGGGGCCGGTGATCACGATGTTCGAGATACTGCCCGCGCCCGGCGTTCGCCTGTCCAAGATAGCCAACCTATCGGACAACATAGCCCTGCGCCTGGCCGCCAGCAGCGTGCGCATCGTGGCTCCCATACCGGGCAAGCACGCGGTGGGCATAGAAGTGCCCAACGACAAGCGCAATATCGTATCGTTCCGCGAAATCGTCGAGAACGAGGTGTTCAGCTCCAATAAGATGGAAGTGCCGGTGGTGCTTGGCAAGGACATAACCGGCGACGTGCAGGTGGTGGAGCTTACCCAGACCCCGCACCTGCTTATAGCGGGAGCCACGGGCTCGGGCAAGTCGGTATGCGTGAACTCCATCATCCTGTCCATACTGTACCGCCGCTCCTTCAACGAAGTGAAACTCATACTCATCGACCCCAAGATCGTGGAACTGAAGCTCTACAACGGCATACCGCACCTGCTTACCCCGGTCATTACCGAGCCTAAGAAGGCCTTCCAGGCCTTGCAATACTGCATATGCGAAATGGAGCGGCGCTACAGCCTCCTCGACGCCATGGGCGTGCGCGACATACGCTCGTACAACCGCAAGATAGTCGAGAAGACCATGGCCACCGACAAGCTTCCCTATATCGTCGTGGTCATAGACGAGTTCGCCGACCTCATGGCCACCACGGGCAAGGAACTGGAATCCACGCTGGCGCGCCTGGCCGCCATGAGCCGAGCCGTGGGCATACACCTCGTGCTCGCCACCCAGCGGCCGAGCATAGACGTGATTACCGGCCTTATCAAAGCCAACATACCCAGCCGCATAGCCTTCATGGTGGCCAGCAAATTCGATTCGCGCATCATCATCGATATGGTGGGAGCCGAGAAGCTCTTAGGCCGTGGCGACATGCTCTACTCCAGCGCCACGGACGCCTTTCCCACGCGCATGCAAGGCGCCTTCGTGTCCGACGACGAGGTTGAGCGCGTCGTGGCCTACGTGAAGACCTTAGGCACGCCCGACTACATCGACGACGAGATCTTCATCGACGACGAGGATGAGGACGAAGGGCCGAGCCTCTTCGACGAGGACGAGGATGACCCGCTCTTCGAGAAGGCCCTGGAGATCGTGCTGTCGCAGGGCAAGGCCAGCGCCTCCTACCTCCAGCGCAAGCTCAAGATAGGCTACAACCGCGCGGCCCGCATCGTCGAGCTTATGGAGGAGAAGGGCATAGTAGGCAAGGCCCAGGGTTCCAAGCCCCGCGACCTGATGCGCAACCCCGAGCTGGGCGGCCTGCGGCCTCCCAATCCCAAGGCCCGCTACGTACCCGACTTTAGCGGCGAGGACGACGCTCTCGACGAGGGTGCCGCGGATGCCGTCGAGGCCGACGAGGCCGACGAGCCCGATAGCGCCTAGCCCATGCGGAAGATAGGCATCATAGGCGGCGGCCAGCTTGGCCGCATGACCATAGAGGAAGCTCGAGCCCTGCTCTGCTACATAGAAGTGCTGTCCCCCGAGTACCCCGCCCCGGGGGCCGAGCTGGCCGACGAGACCATCATAGGCGGCCTTATGGACCGCGACGCTATACTGGAGCTGGCTTCCCGCGCGGATGTCGTGTCCTACGAGATAGAGCACGTGAACGTGGACGCGCTGCGCGAGGTCGAGGCCATGGGCAAGCCGGTGATACCCGGAGCCGACGTCCTTGCCCTCATACAGGATAAGGCCGAGCAAAAGCGCCTGCTCGAATCGGCCGGCATAGCCACCGCGCCCTGGGCCATGGTAGGCGACGGGCTTGCTCCTGCCACGGCCGCCGAGCTCTGCGCCGCGGCCGAGCGCATAGGCGGCTTCCCGGTAGCGCAGAAGGCGCGCCGCGGCGGCTACGACGGCAGGGGCGTCGCTATACTGCGAACGGCCGCCGACGCCGCTCCCGTATCCGAGGGCGGCAGGCTCCTCGCCGTTCCCTCCTTCGTGGAGCGCGCTATCGACTTTAGCAAGGAATTGGCCGTGGTCGTGGCCCGCGATACCCTTGGCGCCCATGCCGCCTATCCCTGCGTGGAGATGGTATTCGACTCGCGGGTGAATCTCTGCGATTCGGTGCTCATGCCCGCGCGCGAAAGCCCGGCCCTGCTCGCCGAGGCGGAGCGCTTGGCCCTGGCCGCGGTGGACGCCCTGGACGCGGCGGCCAAGGCCGAGGCGGCGGCGCGCGGCGCGCGCACAGCGGGCGCCGCCGGCATCTTCGGCGTCGAGCTCTTCCTTGCCCGCGACGGCGCCCTGCTCGTCAACGAGATAGCGCCGCGGCCGCATAACTCGGGGCACCTGAGCATAGAGGCCTGCGCAACGAGCCAATTCCTGCAATACTACCGCATATTGGCCGGCTACCCGCTAGGGTCCGTGGAGCAGCTGCGACCGGCCATGATGGTCAATCTCTTGGGCGAGCCGATGGCCGAAGCGGCCTTGCCCGGCTACGAGCTCTGCGAGCCCGAGTACCGCGGCCTCGAGGCGGCCTTGGCCGTGCCCGGCGTAAGCGTGCACCTTTACGGCAAGCGCGAGCTGCGCGCCTTCCGCAAGATGGGGCACCTCTGCGCCTTAGGCGCCAGCGCCGAAGAGGCCATGCGGCGGGCGGACTTGGCCCGCTCCCTCATACGCATCGTGCCTAAGCGCTAGGGACCAAGCCTTCGCGAAGCCAGGCGGCATTGCCTTATCCGTTAATGATTACTATCTTCTTCAGATACCGCGTTCGATCGACGCCTGGCGCGAGGGCCGCGGTGCCCAGGAGGAATCATATGATACGCGAAGGCATGGCGGCCCCTGATTTTGTATTGGATAGCGATGAAGGCGCGAGCGTAAGCCTGGCCAGCTACAGCGGCAAAACCATCGTGCTGTACTTTTACCCCAAGGACGATACGCCGGGCTGCACGAAGGAAGCCTGCGGCTTCAGGGACGCCTTCGACGCCATCCTGGCAAAGGGGGCGGTGGTCATAGGCGTAAGCCCCGACGCGGCCGCGTCTCATGCCAAGTTCCGCAAGAAATACGGGCTGCCCTTCGTCCTGCTCGCCGATCCGCAGGCGCACGTGCTTAAGGCCTATGGCGCCTGGGGCGAGAAATCCATGTACGGCAAGAAATATGAAGGCGTCCTTCGTTCTACCTTCATCATAGGACCGGACGGCATGGTCAAGAAGGCCTTCCCCAAGGTTACGCCCGAAGGCCATGCCGAGGAGATACTCGCCCT
>JBFZES010000304.1:0-3072 GCA_041306725.1 Spirochaetaceae bacterium
GCGCTCATAAAGATGAGCTGGTTCGCCCTGCGGCCGCCCAAAGAGCGGCCCTCCGCCGAAGGCCAATCGGCGGAGGAGGCCGGACCGCAGGCGCTCTACCGCGTCGTGTCCGAGCCCATGCTCAATAAAGCCGGCCGGGTGCGCAGGCTAATTTGCGGCCCCGGGGGGCGCTTCCCGCTTTCGGCTAAGCGGGGAGACCGAAACGCCGAAGATGCGGGCTTCTTTGCCCTGGAGCGCTACGACCTCGTGGAACTGGAGAGGCCGGAGCTCCGCGAAGGCGGCTGGGGCATAGCCGCCGACACGCGCATCCTTGTTGCCCAAAGCCCGGAACCCGGGCTAGTATAGCTACATGGCCATTCGCGTCGCGTCCTTCATAGGCTGGTCCAATACCGGCAAGACCGGCTTCATAGAGGCCTGCATACGGGAACTCACGCGGCGCGGCATACGCTCCGGCGCGCTCAAGTTCGTCCATCACGAAGGCAGCTTCAACCTGCCGGGCAAGGACACGAGCCGCTTCTTCGAAGCCGGCGCGGACACGGCGCTCGCGGCGGACGGCGAACTCGTGGCCGTACGGCGGACCCCCGCGGCCTGGGACGAAGCGGCCCTCGGCCGGCTCTTTCCGGAAGCGCGCGTCGCGCTGCTCGAGGGCAGGGCCATAGAAGGCGCGTACCGTCTGCTCGTGGGCGGCGCGGCGGCCTCCGAGGCCGAATTGAAGCGGCCCCTGGCCGACTTTGACGCGCTGATCACGGATAATGCGGCCCTGGCGGACTTAGCCGGGGCTCAAGGCCTGGCCCATTTCGGCACGGCGGACATAGCGCGATTCATAGACACCATACTTGGAGGTACGGCAATGGAAGACAGAACGCTCACCATACTCAATGACGGACAGGAAGTGCCCTTGAATCCCTTCGTCAAGGAAACCTTCGAAAACGTCATACTCGGGCTCTTTAAGACCCTAAAAAAAGTTAACCCAGACGGAAGCATCGTCATAACGATTGGGGCGAAAAAGCGCTAGCTTTCCGCCCCCACGCTTGAAAGCGCGGTAGATTTCCGTCTATAGTGTCCGCCGGAGTACAAGCAATGAAGCTCGAACGCATGCGCAACATAGGCATCATGGCGCATATAGACGCCGGCAAGACCACCACGACGGAACGTATACTCTACTATTCGGGCAAGACCTATAAGATAGGCGAGGTCGACGACGGCGACGCCGTCATGGACTGGATGGAGCAGGAGCAAGAACGCGGCATAACCATACAGAGCGCCGCCACCACCACCTACTGGAAAGACCATCAGATCAATATCATCGATACCCCCGGCCACGTGGATTTCACCGCCGAGGTGGAACGTTCCCTGCGCGTGCTCGACGGGGCGGTGGCCGTTTTCTGCGCGGTAGGGGGCGTAGAGCCCCAGAGCGAGACCGTGTGGCACCAGGCGGACCGCTACCACGTGCCGCGCATAGCCTACGTAAACAAGATGGACCGCCTCGGCGCGGATTTCTACGCCGTCATCGAGGAGCTCCGCGAGAAATTCGCCGCCGTTCCCATAGCGCTGCAGATACCCATAGGCAGGGAAGGCTCCTTCGAGGGCGCCATCGACCTCATCACCATGGAGGAGATACGCTACGACCATGAGGACGCCTCCACTCCCCCCCTGCGCGGGCCCATAGCGGCCGAGCGCGCCGGAGAGGCCGCCCTCTGGCGCGACAAGATGCTCGACGGCCTTTCGGCGGCCTCCGACGAATTGACCGACCTCTACCTAGGCGGCGGCGACATAGAGCCGGAGCTTATACGCAAGGCCGTGCGCGAACAGACCATAGGCCGCCATATCGTGCCCATGCTCTGCGGCGCCTCGCGGAGGAACATGGGCGTGCAGCCCCTGCTCGACGCCATCGTCGACTACCTGCCCGCCCCGGACGACGTGCCCGAGGCCCCGGCCATCGACCCCAAACGGGGCGATACCATAGCCATACCCTGCGTGGAGTCCGGCCTGCCGCTCGGCCTCGTGTTCAAGGTGCAGCACGACCGCGAGATGGGGCCGCTCTGCTACGTGCGCATGTATTCAGGCGCCATCAAGACCGCGGGCACCGTGTATAACGTGAACAAAAAGAAGCGCGAGCGCGTCACCCGCATACTGCGCATGCACGCCAACCGCTCCGAGGCTATCGACGATATCAAGGCCGGCGACATAGCCGTGTTCGTGGGCATGAAGCTGGCCCAGACCGGCGACACTATAGGCTCCGAGGGCAAGCCCCTCCTCCTTGAGCACATGCACTTTCCCGAGCCCGTCATATCGGTGGCCATAGAGCCCAAGACCATGTCGGACCGCGACAAGCTCAAGGAAACCCTGGACATACTCTCCCGCGAGGACCCTACCTTCCAGACGGGCGAGAACGAGGAGACCGGCCAGCTCATCATACGAGGCATGGGCGAACTGCACCTGGACGTCCTCGTTACCCGGGTGCTCCGCGATTTCAAGGTGAGCGCCAAGGTGGGCAACCCCCAGGTATCGTATCGCGAGTCTATAACGAAGGCCGTGGAGCATAGCCAGCGCTACGAGCGCTCGATGGCGGGCAAGGACGTGGCCGCGGGCCTGTCCTTCAAGCTGGAGCCCCTGCCCCGCGGCAGCGGCAACCGCTACGCTAAGGCCCTGCGCGACCACAGCGTGCCCGATGAAATCTACGACGCCGTGGAGCGGGCCGTAAACAACGCCTTCTCGGGCGGCATAGTGCTGGGCTACCCCTGCGTGGACATAGGCGTATCGCTTATTCGGATAGAGTACGACGAGCTTACGGCCACGCCCTTCGCCTTCGAGGCCTGCGCGTCCATGGGCTTCGACGAGGCCTGCCGCAAGGCCGACCCCGTCATGCTCGAGCCCATCATGAAGGTTGACCTGATGACGCCCAAGGATTTCATGGGCGAGGTGATGAGCCTGCTCTCGCAGCGCGGCGGCATTATCCATGGTTCGGAATCGCGCGCCTCGCTCGACCTTATACGCGCGGAAGCCCCGTTGGCCGTCATGTTCGGCTTCTCCACCAGCCTCCGCTCCGTGTCTCAGGGAAGGGCCAGTTTT
>JBFZES010000305.1:0-3300 GCA_041306725.1 Spirochaetaceae bacterium
CGGGCCGCGCGCCTACGGCAGGGTCGCGCCGGAAGCGCCGGCCGCCGCGACGCAGTCCACGCCGGCGGATACCGACAGGGCTACGCCGGGCGCCTATGCCTACTCTGGGCTGTTGCCAGACCAAACGCCGATATCCGGCGATGCCTTGAAGCCCGCCGACTTGCCACAGGTACGCCTGCGTTCCAGGCCCGCCGCCCCGGCCGCCGCCGCGCCTATCCTGCGGCAGTCGTCCGCACCGCTCGCCATAGATGAGCCCTTTCCCGACCGGGTGATGGCGCTATACAGGCGCGGCATGTCCACTGAATTGATAGCCTCTCAGCTTGGCGCGCACCTTTCCGAGGTAGAAATAGTGGTGGCTATGGAAGAGGGCCGTTCGAGGCGCTCGGGTAACGCGTGACATGAAGCGCATGGTGGGCATAGATTTCGGCACGACGAACAGCCTCTGCGCGTGGAGGGACGGCGACCAGGCCCTTATCATACCGAACGACCGGGGAGAGCGCTCGACCCCATCCGCCCTATCGCGCAGCGACTCAGGCGAGCTGCTCGTAGGCGCGTCGGCCAAGAATCAGGCTTTGGCCGATCCTTCCTCTTCCATACTTGGGGTAAAGCGTTTATTAGGCAAAGAGCGCAGCGTGCGCCTAGGCGCCCAAGACTATGAGCCTGAGGACCTGGCGGCGGCGGTACTGCGCAAACTCAAGCTGGACGCGGAACGCTACCTGGGTTTCGAGCTTACGGAAGCGGTTATCACCGTCCCGGCGCGTTTTTCGGACCCGCAGCGGCGAGCCGTGCGGGAAGCGGCGAACCGCGCGGGCTTAAGGCTCAGGCGCATCATGAACGAGCCGACCGCGGCCGCTCTCGCCCGCGCCTGGTCGGTGCAGAATGAAAACGACGAGCGCCTCGTGCTGGTGTATGATTACGGCGGCGGCACCTTCGACGCTACCGTGCTGCGCGCCAAAGGGGCGCAATGCAGGGTGCTTTCTTCCGAAGGCGACGATAGCCTTGGCGGCATGGATCTCGACGCGGCCCTCTATGCCGATACCGCCCTGCGCTTTAAGCGCGAGTTTTCCATAGACCCGGCCGGCGACCCCTACCTGGGCAGGCTGCTCCTTGACCTCTGCGAAAAAGCCAAGATAGAGCTTTCGTCCCGTACCGAGGCGCTACTCGCCGTACCCTTCCTGCGGGGGCCAGGCGGCGTGCAGCACCCTTCCCTGCGCATCCTTCGCGAGCGCTTCGAAGAGCTCGCGCTGCCCTATGTAGAGCGCAGCATGGAGCTCGTGCGCAAGGTGCTGAGCTCATCCGGCTCCGATCCCCGCGGCGTCGATGCCCTCGTGCTCTCCGGCGGGTCGTCGCGCATACCCCTCGTTTCCCGCCTGCTTGAGGAGCTTACCGGCCGACAAGCCGACCCTCGGGTAAACCCCGAGGAAATCGTGGCCCAAGGCGCGGCTATCGAGGCGGCGCGGCTGGACGGATCCCTGCCATCGGCCTTCCCGGGCTTCGAGTTTACCGACCTCTGTTCGCGTACCTTCGGCTTGGAGATAGACGGGGGAGGCTTCGTGCCGCTGATCAAGAAGGGCGAACCCTTGCCATCGCTGGGCCAGCGGGTATTTACCACGGTCGAGGACTACCAGCAATCGGTGGAAATGCACGTGCTCCAGATCGATGACGATACGGGCGGCGGCCGAGTATCGGTGGGCCGCTTCCTCTTGCCCGGCATACGGGCCGCCAAGCGCGGCGAGCCGCGCATACTCGTTGAATTTTCCTTGGATGAAGGCGATATGCTCAAGGTACGGGCGAAGGACCTAGACAGCGGCGCCGAGCAGGCGGTGAGCTTTTTCGACGGGCGGGAAAGCATGCTTAGCCCCATAGAAAAAGCGCTCTGGCTAGCCGAGCGCGCCCGCCGAGAGGCTCAAGGCGCGCAGCTCGACAGCGCGCTCCTGGCCGAACTCGAAGAGCTATGCTCCCTCGCTTCGGAATGCTCGCGAACGGCCGATAATGATAAGGCCGGGCACTGCGCCACGCTCTTGGAAGGCTTGCTTTCCGAGCTGGCGGCCCGTTCCGGCCGGAGGATCATGGCATGAGCGAACGCTCGAACTACGTGGCGCTTGGCCTGGAGCCAGGCGTGCCGTCAGCGGAAATAAAGCGCGCGTACAGGAATCTTTCCTTGAAATTCCATCCGGACGCGTCGCGCGATCCGGATACGGCATATCGCTTCGCCAGGGTGGTGCGCGCCTATAAGACGCTCTGCGCCTTGCCTGAGGCTCCCCTGGGCGAGCGGCCCTTCGGCGAGTGGCGTAGCCGCGGACACGCCGCTCACGTAAAGGCCGCCGGCATCCATGGCGACGAAGGCCACGCCGAGCCTAAGCTTTCGAGCGGCGGCAGGGACGGCCATGGCGGCGCCCCAGCGGCCGTGGCCGGGCCGGGCGCCGAAGCGGCAGATCTGTTCGCCCTCGGCCGCACGCTCGTGAGTTCGGATAGGGTAGAGGAGCGCGCCCAGGCGGCTCGCCACCTAGGCCTGTCCGGAAGGCGCAGCGCATGGGTATTCCTGCGCAAGGGGCTCTACGATAGCCATCCCCGGGTAGCTGGCGCGTGCGTGCGCGCCGCCGCGGCCTTAGGCCTGGCGCAGGGCGCGGGAGAAATTGCGAGCGCCTATATCCGCTCTGGCGCCGAGTTTCGCGACGCGGTCTTAGAGGCGGCTCGGGCCACCGGCGACAGGCTATTCTTGCCCGCTTTGGAGGCGGCCTGCGCGGATGAGGATCCCCAGCGTCGCGCCCTGGCCCGGGAGCTTACGCGGCGCATGGCCTAGCTCTAGTCCTGATCGCCCGCCTCGAGCCCGTATTCCTGAATTTTCTGATACAGGGTCTTGCGCCCTATTCCCAGTATTTCGGCCGTACGGCTTTTATTGCCGCCCTGCGCCGCCAGCGTGTCCCGAATTAAAATGCGCTCGGCGTCCGATATGCTCGAGCCTATAGGGATGCGCACTACGCTTTCGTCGGCGCTCTTGCGCACCCCCGGCGGCAGGTCATCCATGCCTATGAGCTGCCCCGCGGCCATGACCACCGCGCTTTCTATGCAGTTGCGCAGCTCCCGCACGTTTCCCGGCCAATGGTAGGCGTATATAGCGGCGCGCGCCTTAGGGTCAAAGCCCTGTATGGCCTTGCCGTTATCGTCGGCGAATTCCTGCAGGAAGGCCTGGGCAAGGAGGGGTATGTCGTCCCTGCGCTCCCGCAGGGGCGGCACATGGATATTGACCACGTTCAGCCTATAGTACAGATCCTCGCGGAAGCTGCCTTTCTGAATTTC
>JBFZES010000306.1:0-3497 GCA_041306725.1 Spirochaetaceae bacterium
CTGCTAAAGATGGCTTGGCCCGGGCGGTAATCCTTGGCGTAGCGCCTAAAGAGCCGCTGGGGCTTGGCGAAGAGGCCCCGCTCCAAGGCGTTTGGCGCTTTCTCCGCCGTGTCCAGGCGATGGAAGCGCGCGAAGAGGAGGGAATCGTAATACTCCAGTATGTAACAGAGCTCGGCGAAGAAAAAATAAAACCAGAAGAACGAGTATACCTTGATGAGGCCCGCGATAAGGTTGCCCAGGATGCCGTAGAGGAGGCCATAGCGTTCGGTATTCGTAAAGAGGCCGACGAAGGCGCTTACGCCCAGGTAGAGCGCTATGCAGAGCAGCGACGATACGAATGCGTGGCGCTTAGAAGGGCGTTTGGGGGGCACGTTCAGATAGGTGCCGTATACGAAGAGCCAGAGCACCGCCGCCGGCAGCATGAACAGGCCCGCGGACACGAGCCAGCCGAAGACGGCCTTCATGGGCGCCCAGGCTATGCCCGCCTGCGCGGCGCGGAGCGCCTGTCCCAGGGCCAAAAGGCCTATGGCGGCAAGCAGGGTAATGAGCTCGAGTATGAAGGTAAGCGCGTTTTCCCGCATGGGATTGATGGACGCGCTGCCTGAGTACACCACGCGTATGCCCCGCTGTATGGATACGATGAAAAGCCGCGCCGCCCATATCAGGTTGATAAGGCCGAAGGCGCCGGCGAAGCCCGCCAAGGGTCGGCTTAAGAGCGGCGCCAGCGTTTCGCGGCCGCCGAAGGCGTCCAGATAGGGGCCGAGCAGCCGCAGTATGCCGTCCGCGTCGAGGGCGAAGGCGCCGGCCGCCAGGGACGCCAGGTACAGGATGACGAGCAGGGCCGGCAGGGCCGAGAGGAGGAAGGCGTAGGCGCCGGCCGCCGCGTGGTTGGCCATCTCGTGGCGGCCGAACTGCTCAAGGCAGAAGAGCGCCCGCTGTATGGTCGACTTAATGACGCGCGCGAGCGGCCGGCTCATTCCTATTCGTCGCGCAGCAGCTTAGCCAGGGTTGAGGGCTCGAGCCTGAAGGGGCTGCCCTTGCCCTGCAGGAAGCGGTGCGCCTTAAGGAGGTGTATAGACAGGTCGCTGTATATGAGCACGGACGCGCCGTCCTGCTCCTGCACGCGTATGGAGTTCTTGTGGTACAGGCCGTCGTTCCAGGGGCAGGGAAGCATGCCGCGGGCGTCGCCCGTGCTTACCACCCAGCGCTTGCCCACGCTTATGGGCTCGCCTAAGCCCTTCTGGCCCTCGTCGCGCAGCCGTTCCAGGCGAGCGGCTGCCTCGTCGGGATCGACCCCCAGGCGGCGCAGCTCCTCGATATCGGCCTCGATTATGTCGGCAAGGCTTCGGGCGTCCGTGCCTAGGAAGCCCTGGGCCGTTATGTGGCCGGGCCTCATGCGCTCAAGCGCGTTCTTCTCGGCTTCGGTATTCTTCATGGCTTTTCCCCCCGCCTTAGGCGAACTTGTCGAAGTAAATATCCCGCTCGGCCACGCCGTTCTTGGTCATGACGTTTATGCAGGCATTGATCATGCCCGGGCTGCCGCACAGGTAGCCCTCCAAGCCCTTATCCTTGCCTATCTTTTCCTTTATGTACTTGTCCAGCACGTCGGTTATGAGGCCGGTATCGCCCTGCCATGCCTCGTCGGGCTTTGGCTCGGAGAGGGCGGCCACGAAGTGGAAGCGCGGCCAATCCTTTTCAAGCTGGCGCAGCTCGTCCAGGTAGAACATGTCGCGGGTAGTGCGCGCGCCGAAGAAATACCAGATTTCCTTCTCGGGGAAGCTGTTCTTCTCCTTCATTTCGTAGAACATGGACTTAAAGGGCGCCATGCCCGAGCCGCCGGCCACGCAGAGCATGGTAGCGGGGGTATCGTGCACCTGGAACTCGCCGAAGGGCCCTACCAGCTCAACCTTTTGCCCCGCTTTGAGGAATTTATGCACCCAGGTGGTGGCTATGCCGCCGGGAACCAGGCGCACGAGCAGTTCCACCTGGCCGCCGTCCATGGGGCGCGAGGACATGGAGTAGGCGCGCTGCACGCTTTCCTTGATGTCGCCGTAGGGAGGCACCACGATCTGCACGTACTGCCCGGCCACGAACTCTATGGCCTTAGGATCGTCGAGCTTAAACAGCACTTCTTTAATATCGTAGGTAAGGTCGCGCATGGACGCCACCGTAGAGGCGAACTTCTTGACGCTGAAGAGCTCCTCGGGCAGCTCCAGCTCTATGTTCTTCTTGAGCTTGATCTGGCAGGAAAGGCGCACGTTCCGGCTTACTTCCTCGGGGCTCAAGTACGGCATTTCCGTGGGCAGGTGGGGGCCTACGTCGGACAGCACGCGCACCTTGCAGGCGCCGCAGGAGCCGCGGCCGCCGCAGGCCGAGGGCACGAAGAGGCCTTCGGCGGCCAGGGTGCCTAAGAGGGGCGAGCCGCCGCGCACCGTGTAGCTGCGCTTGCCGCCGTTTATGTCTATGGTCACCTCGCCGTAATCGTTAACGACGCGGTCTATAAGGGCTATGACGAGGGCGAGGAAGGCCGACAGGCCGGCGGCCACCAGGGGCCCGACTATGATGGGACTCAAGGCTCGCCTCCTACTGTACGGCTATCATGCCGGAAAAGCCTATGAAAGCCATGGCCATGAAGCCTATGGTTATGATGGTAATGCCGGGGCCCTTGAGCCCGGCTGGCACGGGGCTCTTCTCGGTGCGCTCGCGTATGGCGGCCAGGAGGAGTATGGCCAGCCACCAGCCTAGGCCTGAGCCCGCGCCAAAGCTTACCGCCTGCAAGAAGCCGTAGTTGCGTATCTGCATGAAGAGTATGGCGCCCAGTATGGCGCAGTTCACCGTAATGAGGGGCAGGAATATGCCTAAGCTCAGGTAGAGCGCCGGGCTGGCCCGGTCTATGATCATTTCCAGTATCTGCACCACCGCGGCTATCACGATGATGAACACGATGAAGGACAGGTACTCCAGCTGCAAAGGCACGAGCAGGTACTTGAGCACCAGCCAGCTAACCGCCGCCGTTATGGTCAGCACGAATGTGACGGCCATGCCCAGGCCGAAGGAACTCTTCCAATCCTTGGATATGGATATGAAGGAGCACATGCCCAAGAAATTGGTGAGCAGTATATTGCTCGTAAGCACGGACGCGAAGAACAGGGTGACGGGGTTGATAAGCGGTATCATGGGCGTTCTCCTTAAGCCTTGGCCGGCTGGGCCGGCGACGCGGGTTTGGCCTGGCCTGGCGCCGCCTTGCCCTTGGCTTGAGCGTTCTTAGCCCACCACATGACCAGGGCCACCAGGAAGAAGGCGCTGGGCGCCATGATCATGATGGTCCAGGGCACGAAGCCCTCGGGCATCACCTGAATGCCGAAGAGGGTGCCGAAGCCTAAGAGTTCGCGCACGAAGGCTATGGCCATGAGCACCGCCATGTAGCCGAAGCCGCTCGTAAGGCCGTCCCAGAACGACAGCAGGGGAGGATTGGCCGGCGCGAAGGCCTCGGCCCG
>JBFZES010000307.1:0-4113 GCA_041306725.1 Spirochaetaceae bacterium
CTATGCCCAGGGCAGTGAAGAGCTTGGTGCCGGAGGCTATGGCGAAGCGGGTATCTTCTTCCGCCCGCAGGCGCTCGGCCCGGTCCCGAAAGCCCCAGCGGCCGCTGAATAGCAGGCCCGACGGGCCCGATACCCGTACGGCCCCGCTAAAGCCGGAATCGCTGGCGCAGGCCTCAATGGCATTTTGAAGATGGCCCATGGCTGCCTAATCCCTAAGCAGGTGCAGGGCAAAGCCCCCGAGTTCCTTATCCAGGTACATGACCTTGAGCCTGCCCTTATCGCTCTTGGCGGTATCGGGCACTGGGGCGTAGCCGTAGCGGGCCATGAAAGCCAGGGCGCGCTCGACGCTGTTGCAGCGTATGGCCAGGTGGCCCATGGAGCCTAGATAGGGGCTTTTCATGACCTCGAAGTCGGCGCCGGCAAAGGTGGAGGTAGCGCCGTCGCGCAGGGCAAAGCCCATGGCGGCGAACATGGAGGCCACGCCGGCGGCCTCATCGGCGTCGCGCTGGTTCATGCCCACGTGGGCCAGGGCAAAGCCGTGCACCGCTGCCACGGCCTGGGAGCAGAGCGCGGCTATGGCGTCCCACTGGCCGGCCTCGATGAGCTCGGGCTTCACCATCCAGCTGCCGCCGGCGGCCAGCACGGAGGGGTGGGACAGGTAGGAGCTCAGGTTGCCTAAGCCTATGCCGCCGGTGGGCATGAATTTTATGGAGCCGAAGGGAGCGGCCATGGCCTCGAGCATGGAGAGGCCCCCTGAGGCCTCAGCGGGAAAGAACTTGAATACGTCCAGGCCCTTGGCCATGCCCGCCTCTATCATGCTGGGGTTGTTCACGCCCGGCAGTATGGGCACGCCGCGCTCGAGGCACCAGTCCACGGTGGCGGGGTTGAAGCCTGGCGACACGATGAAGCGCGCGCCCGCGTCCACGGCCTTCTTGGCAAGCTCGGGATTGACCACGGTGCCGGCGCCTACCACCAGGTCGGGGCACTCGGCGCTCATGCGGCGTATGGACTCCTCGGCCGCGGCGCTGCGGAAGGTCACTTCGGCCACCTTCAGGCCCGCCGCGGCGAGGGTCTTGCCCAGTTTTGGGGCTTGGCTCGCGTCTTCCAGCTTTATGACCGGCACCAGGCCGGCTTCGAATATGGTCGTGAATAGGGGGGTCATTGGCGCATCCTCCGAAAGAGCAAGTTTGGCAGGCAGTATAGCACGGCCTAGCGGGACAGGTAGCCCCCGTCCAGGGGAATAATGGCGCCGTTCACGTAATCGGAGGCTTTCGATGCGAGGAAGACGGCGAGGCCTTTCATGTCGTCGCCCGTGCCCCAGCGCCCCGCCGGTATGCGCGCGCTTATCTCCGCGCGGCGCTTCTCGTCGGCCAGGAGCCTCGCGTTCATGTCCGTATCCATGTAGCCTGGCGCTATGGCGTTGACGTTTATGCCGCGGCCGGCCCACTCGTTGGCCAGGGCCTTGGTAAGCTGGGCTACGCCGCCCTTGCTGGCCGCGTAGGCGGGCACGGTATAGCCGCCGAAGAAGCTCAGCATGGAGGCGAGGTTTATGATCTTGCCGCCTCCCTGGGCCAGCATGAGGCGCCCGGCCAGCTGGCAGGCCTGGAACACGGCGGAGAGGTTCACGTTCAGCACCTCGTCCCAATCCTCTAGGCTAAAGTCTTCGCAGCGCGCCCTGCGCTGTATACCGGCGTTGTTCACCAGTATGTCGAGCCCGCCGCCTAAGCGCGAAAGCGCCTCGTCGAAGCCCCTAGCCAGGCTCTCCCGCGAGGATAGGTCTGCCTGTACGCCGAAGGCTTTATAGCCCCTGCCGCAAAGACCCGAGGCGGCTTCATGCACGCTGGCGCTGGAGGCTATCATGGCAACGGCCGCGCCGGCCTCGCACAGGCCCTCGCTTATGCCGAGCCCTAAGCCTTTGTTGCCGCCGGTAACGATAGCCGTCTTTCCGCGCAGGTCGAATATATCCATGGTAGCTCCTTAAAACGAGGCTTCAGTCATAATCTGGCCGCGGTCCGTAACGCAAGGGTAGCCCAGGCGCTTAGGCTGTTGCCGATGCGGCCCCGCGAGGCAGCCGCGCTACGGCAACGCGTAATATTTACGCCATTGCGGTATTGGTAAAAAGGGGTACTATGGTTATACTTTGAGCGAATTATGCTAGCGTACAAAGGAGCGTTAATCGATGAAAGCAGCCAAGATCAGCGACAAGATATGGGCTCTGCACGCGGATATAGAGACCGACGACCTGTTCGAGGGCATATGGCCCATACCCGACGGCGTATCGCTTAATTCCTACCTGGTAAAGGGCGAAAAAGTAGCCCTTATCGACCTGGTGCGGGACTGGAGCGGCGCTGCCGACAAGCTCAAGGCACAGCTCGATAGCCTAGGCATAAGCATAGATTCCATAGACTACCTCATACTCAATCACTTAGAGCCCGACCATACGGGCTGGCTGGCGGAGTTCAAGAAGCAGAACCCTAAGGTAGAGATCCTGGCCACGGCCAAGGGCGTGGAGCTGGTAAAAAGCTTCTATAAATTCGAGGATGGCCTCCGCGCGGTAAAGTCCGGCGACGTTTTGGATCTGGGCGGCATAAGCCTCAGGTTCGAGGAGATACCGAACGTGCACTGGCCGGAGACCATGGTCACCTTCGAGCCTGAGTCGGGCGTGCTCTTCGCCTGCGACGCCTTCGGCGGTTTCGGCAAGCTGGGCAACCGCCTCTTCGACGACGAGTATTACGCTGAGGACCACGCCTTCTTCGAGGCGGAAAGCCTGCGCTACTACGCCAATATCGTGTCGAGCTTCAGCCTCTTCGTGAAGAAGGCCATACAGAAGCTGGCCGCGCTGGACATCAAGGTGGTGGCCCCGAGCCACGGCATCATCTTCCGCGAAAAGCCGCAGCGCATCATAGACCGCTACGCCAAGTACGCCGGCTACATGGAAGGCCCGCAGGAGAAAGAAGTGTGCGTGGTGTGGGGCTCCATGTACGGCAATACCGAGAAGGGCCTGCAGGCCGCGCTCAAGGGCCTTGAGGACGAAGGCGTGCCCTATTCGCTGCATCGCGTGCCCAACGAGGACGTGTCCTACGTGCTGGCGGACGCCTACAAGAGCGCGGGCATACTGATAGCCATGCCCACCTACGAGTACAAGATGTTCCCGCCCATGGCCTACGTGCTGGACCTCTTCGAGCGCAAGCACGTGTGGAGCCGCAAGGCACTGCGCATAGGCAGCTGGGGCTGGGTAGGCGGGGCTAAGAAGGAATACGAGGCCAAGATAGCGCCCCTCAAATGGGACTGCATAGAGCCGGTGGAATGGGCAGGCGCCGCCGACGAGGATACCTTAAAGCTCCTGCGAGAGCGCGGCCGCGAGCTTGCCCGGGCGGTCAAGGGCGCGTAAAGGCGCGTAAGCCGATCTATACGAAACTGCCCAGGCGCATGAGCGCCCGGGCAGTTCTATTTAGGCCGTTTGCGGGCAGGCCTTAGTAAAGGTCGTCGCCTACGTACTCCACCTCGAATTCGTCGCATACCTCGGCCAAGAAGTATATGAGGTTGGCCAATTCCTTGCCGCTTATCGCGGCGGGCACCTTTATCATGTAGAGCAGGTAGACTTCATCTTCGCCGTACTCCATGCCCCACGAACCTATCTTTATGCTGGCGTTCTGCTCAAGCATGGCGGCGAGCATGTCATAGTCGGGATAGTCGTCAAGCACCGCGCCTACGCCCCAAAGTTCGCGTATCTCAAGGTCCTCGTAGGTCTCGGTAGCCGATATGACGTACACGCTATGGGAACGTTCGGGATTGCCGTTTATCTCATAGCTCACCACGTAATTGCCGCTGTCGTTGATGTCATAGACGACCTTAGCGGCATCGAGGGCTTTGCCCACGCGGGTGTCAGCCGTTTGGGCGAACGACGCCGCGGCAGCAGTCAATAGTAACAAAAACACCAAGCTTCGCTTGTTCATGGGCACTTCCTTTCATGGGGCTTTGTTTTAGCCCTCACCCTAGCCGTCACCGCCACCATATCCGGCACGGCCTACCATACCTGACATTAATGATAATAGTGTGGCGCGCCTAAGGCGGAAAAACAAGCGTGGCGCCGCTATAATGCGCGCAGGGATG
>JBFZES010000308.1:0-4040 GCA_041306725.1 Spirochaetaceae bacterium
TGGCGGCTGCGACGCTCGGCGCGCCTGTGGCATCCGTGCGCATAGAGAGCACGCGCACGAGCACCGTGGCCAACACCATGCCCACGGCGGCCAGCACCGGCGCCGACATAAACGCCATGGCTGCAAAAGTAGCCTGCGACGAACTGCGTAAACGCCTCGTAGCCGTGGCGGCGGCCAAACTCGGCGTTAAGCCCGACGCTGTGATGCTGGCCGCTGGCCGCGTATACTTAAGCGACGGGGCAGGCTCCGCCCGTCGCGACGCGGGGCTATCCTTCGAACAGCTCGTCACCCTGGCTTATGAACAGCGCGTTGACCTTTCATCCCACGGCTTTTACGCCACGCCGGGCCTCCATTTCGACATGAAGACCGAGAAGGGACGCCCTTTCCTCTACCACGTGTACGGCTGCGCCGTGCTAAGCGCCACCGTGGATACGCTGCGCGGCAGCTACCGCTTCGACGACGCCTTCATCGTCCACGACATAGCCAACTCTATCGACCCTATCGTCGACTTGGGCCAAATCGAAGGGGCCTTCGCCCAGGGACTAGGCTGGGCGGCGCTTGAGGAGCTTAAGTTCGACGATAAGGGCCTCCTCGTATCGAACACCCTGTCCACCTACAAGCTGCCCGACGCGCATTTCATGCCGCGCATGGACGTGGAGTTCTACGACAAGCCCAACCCCGCCGTGGTGGCCAATTCTAAGGCGGTGGGCGAGCCCCCCCTCATGTACGGCATAGCCGGCTACTTCGCCGTGCTCGACGCGCTCAAGGCCGCCAAGCCGGGCAAGAAGGGCTTTTACGACCTGCCCATGACGCCGGAGAAGGCCCTGCGCTTCCTTGCCGATGACGAACCCGTAGCGCAGAAGGAGGCCCGCCCGTGATCATTAAGAACGCCCACTGCGCGCTGCCCGGCCATGAGCGCCTGGTGAAGCGCGACCTTCGCGTGAGGGGCGAAAAAATAGAGGCCATAGCCGAGAGCCTGGCGCCTGAAACGGGCGAAGAGCTCCTCGACGCCACCGGCCTTGAACTCTTTCCCGGCGCCATAGACCCGCACGTGCATTTCAATGAGCCGGGCTTTACTAGCCATGAGGACTTCTCTCACGGCTCCATGGCAGCCGCCCGGGGCGGCGTTACCACGGTCATAGACATGCCTTGCACCTCATTGCCGCCGGTGACGACGCTCGAGAACCTTAAGGAAAAGCTCGCCGCCATGGGCGCGCACAGCGTCATAGACTACGGCCTCTACGCAGGCGTATCGGGCAACCACATCGAGCAAGCCCTAGCCGGGGACATGGAAAGGCTCGCGCCTGAAGTGCTGGGCTTCAAGTGCTACTTCGTATCAGGCATGGACACCTTTACCGCCGTAGACCACTATGGCTTCGGACGAGCGATAGCTAAAGCCGCGGAACTTAAGCGGCCCCTCCTTTTGCATGCCGAGGACGCCGGCGTCGTGCTGCCGGCCACCAAGGCGGCTAAACAGAAGGCGCAGTCGGAGGATCGCGAAGCCAATTGGGACGACTATGTATATTCGCGCCCCGAGGCCGCGGAGCGGGTCGCGGCAGCGGCCGCCCTTACCCTTGCCCAGGGCATAGAGGGAACGCTGCACGTTGTGCACGTGGGCACCGCGGAAGCCGCGGAACTCCTGTCGGCCGGCGGCGCCAGCTGCGAAACCTGCCCGAACTATCTAGCCTTTTCTTCCGATGACTTTTCGCTCAAAGGCTCGGCCTTAAAGACCGCGCCGCCGGTGAAGGCGCCCGGGCATGCCAAGCGGCTCTGGGCCATGCTCGCGGACGGCCGCATAGCCTTCGTTACCAGCGACCACGCGCCGGCGACCTACGCCGAAAAGCACAGCGGCTCCATATGGACCGACTACGGCGGCATACCCGGCACGGGCACGGTCTTTCCCTATCTCTATTCCGAGGGCTACCGCGCGGGCCGCCTGAGCCTGTCGGCCCTGCTGCGCGCCACGAGCGGAGCGGCCGCGTTTCGCTTCGGCCTTTCCGGGGGCAAAGGCTCCTTGGAAATAGGCAAGGACGCCGATTTCATACTCGTCGACCCGAAGGGCTCCTATGCGGTGCGCGGGGCGGAGCTATTGAGCAAGGGAAGCATTACGCCCTTTGAGGGTATGAAGCTACAAGGAAGGATACTAGCCACCTATGTGCGGGGACGCCCCGTGTGGAAGGCGAACGACGCAAATCCTGCCGCGGGCATCGTGGCGAGCGTCGGATACGGAAAACGATTGACGTGGGGGTACCAGTGAGCAAGATTATGAAGGCCCTTCCCATGCGCGAGCTACTTACGCGCATAGCGGGCGAATGGGCTGCCAAGGGCAGCGCCTACGACATTCCATCCCAGGCCGTGGCCCGCGTGCTCGAGCTTGAAGCGTCGTCGCCGGGCTTCAGCGTGAACGGCCTCAAGATCGGCCTGCCCATAGGGCCGGCCGCGGGCCCGCATACCCAGATAGCTCCCAACCTCGTGGCCGCATGGCTCGCGGGCTCCCGCGTGTTCGAACTCAAAACCGTGCAGGAGAACGACCTCCTTGAGATAGCCAAGCCCTGCATAGACGCCCTGGACGAGGGGCATAACGTGGAATGGTCCACGGAGCTGGCCATAGAGGACGCGCGCAACGAGTACCTGCGCGGCTGGATAGCCATAAACATCCTGCGCGCTGCGCTCGCGAAGCCCGGCCGCTCAGGCGGCGCCTTCATGTTCAATATGTCCGTGGGCTATACCCTTGACGGCATAAAAGGCGCGAAGGTGGACGCCTTCATAGAAGGCATGCGTAATCCCGCCTCCTACTCAGGCAGCGCCGCCTTCTGGAAGGCTTCGCTCGCCGAGGCCAAGGCGGTCATCCAGGGGCCGCTCTTCGCAAAGGCCTTCGGGCAGGAAGGCGCCGAACGCGCGCTTGCCATAGCGAACGCCATGCCCGAGAAGCCCATCCATTCGGTTACCCTATCCACCATGCACGGCTGCCCGCCAGCCGAGATAGAGCGCATAGGAGCCTACCTTATCGAGGAGAAGGGCTTCGATACCTACGTTAAGCTCAATCCCACGCTGCTGGGCTACGACGCCGTGAGGTCCATACTCGACCAGACGGGCTGGGAACGCATACAGATTACCCGGCCCAACTTCGAGCACGACCTGCAGTTCGGCGCGGCGCTTGAGCTTATAGCGTCACTGCGCCGCAAGGCGGCCGCCAAGGGCGTACAGTTCGGCATAAAGCTGTCCAACACCCTCGCCAACGCCAACGACGGCGCGCGCATGCCCGGAGCCGAGCGCTACATGTCCGGCCGCGCCCTCTTTCCCATAACGACGCGCCTGGCGGCCGACCTTGCCGCCAACTTGGCGAAGGCCCTGCCCGACTGCCCCGCCTTCAGCTACTGCGGCGGCGCTTCCGCCCTTAATGCCAGGGCTGCGTTAGAGGCTGGCTTAGGGCCCCTTACCGTGGCCACCGACATACTCAAGCCCGGCGGCTATCTGCGCTTAGAGCCCATGGCGCGCGAAGCCGTTGCCGCCCTCAAAGGCGTACTTCCTTCCCGCCCCGACGCCCAAAAACTCGCCGCCCTTGCCGCGGCCGCCCTTAAGGAAGAAGCCTATAGGGGCGATTATAAAAAAGGCGAGACTCATATAGCTAAGAGCCTCCCTCTCACCGACTGCTTCGCGGCCCCCTGCGTTGAAGCCTGCCCGGCCAACCAGAAGCCCCCTGCCTACATGAAGGCACTTGCCGCGGGAGACGCGAAGAAGGCCCTTTCGATAGTATTGGCCGACAATCCCCTGCCCCACATCACCGGCGTCCTCTGCGACCATCAGTGCATGAACGTATGCGCCCGCGTGGATTATGAGGGCTCGGTGGAGATACGGGACATGAAGCTCGCCTGCGCCCGCTCCGCCGTTATACCGCCGCAGGCCAAGGCTCCCGTGTCCGGCAAGGGCAAGGCCGCCATATTCGGCGCGGGCCCGGCGGGCCTGTCCTGCGCGCACTACCTGGCGCTCGAGGGCTATCCGCTCACCGTATTCGACAAGTCCTCCGGCGCAGGCGGCGT